>CAMBDR010000068.1 GCA_945864765.1 Janthinobacterium lividum
TGCTTCAGCCCGCTTGGGTTCCACGCTGGTATCGAGCCATGCATCAAGATCGAACAATTGCACCGCATCGGCTGTCTGCGCCACCTGGCAAATCGCTTGCTCCAGGCTTGGCCAGTCCGGGTGTGCATTTTCAGACACCATCAGCGTAGCATTGCGCGGTATCAGGTTGGTAATCGCATCGGCAACCCTGCGCCTGTCATCGGTATGCTCATATTTCAGCAAAAACAATCCCCAGCGTTTTTCATAGGCTGCCAGAGCGCGCGCCAAGCGGCGAAATTCATCAAACTGCTGAGGGCTTAAACCCGCCGCAGCTTGATTGACCTGCAATTCATATTCCATCGGATTCATGGTGTGGCCGCTCGGGCTTGTTCTGCTTTTTTGTAGCCGTATAACAGTTTTACCACCGGGTGTGGTTGTCGCCAGGTGCCATTGTTATATTCGAGCAGGGCACCACGTTCCACAAGTTTGGTAATGATGGCGCTACGTCCTTCATTTTGCGGGTCGTGTGCTGCTTCAACCAACACCGGATATTGCTCCTTTTCCAACCAGTCACGGTAATCGGCGGCCAGCTTTTGCGCTGCGGCATCCATCACGGCAGGCGTTAATGGCGTGTCATCCGCTATCACGCAAACATACGAGAGTAGCCGCAAAGCGTCACGCAAATGTCCACCGGAATACTCGATCAAGGCATCAACGGTGGCAATATCATCAAATAAACTGTAGTGAGCGCGTTTGAGTAATATTTGGCGCATGGCTTTATAGGCTTCGGGTCTGGCCACCTTGCTGTCAAGATCGCGCAGTTTGACCATGGGTAAAACCAAACTGGTAAAGTTGTCCAGACGTTCGCCACTGGATTTTAAGGCCATCGGCGCGGTGTACACGACGACGCACGAAGCTTGAGTCAATTGGTTGGCTTCGCCGACAAAAAACTTTTCCCAGTCATCACTACGGAAACGATCCGGGCCGTCGATCACGATCAATAATTGCCGACCTCGATTGGCAGCTTGCACGCTTGCCACAACAGCCACAAAAAGTTGATTTAGCGCAGCAATGAATTTGCCGTAGGTGTTGCGCACCACGGTGCGCAAGGTTTCGCGATGGGTGCTGCCAGTTTTGATGGCGGCAGTAAAACTGGCAAACATCCTGCTTAAAAATGGAATGCCAGTACCGATTTCAGCGCCGGCTTTGATTTCGGCAGAAATATCCTTGACCTGCTCAACACTCAATACTTGTTCGGTAAACCAGTTTTCCAAGCTCTTTAGCACGATGGGATCGATGCTTATCTTGTCGTGCCCAAGTTGTTCGGTCAATTTTTGTGCCACCGCCAACCAAACATCGCAGTAGTTGACGTTATTCGGGTCAAGCAAGGCCAATAAATTGACATTGACCACCCAATAGCGTTGTGGGTCATGTAAAGCCCTGCTTAAACGCGCCAATTCGGTACTCTTGCCACAACCGACATGCCCGAAAAACAGCACATGTTTGCCACCTTGCAGGGCTTCAAAATTACCCCTGTTTTTTTCATATCCAAAAGTTCGAAAAAAATCATCTTCAAATTGCTCGGCTCGCGCTTTGGCTGTTTCAACATAACGCGGGTCATCCACTGCCAGCGAGTCTTGAAAGCCAATAATGCTATTGACCCCCATTAAGGTTTTCGGCGCATTTTCCAGCGTGGCAAGCAGTTCTGGCGTCGCATCAGGGAATAGTGTTTTGATATTAATCATGATCAGATGTGCTTGTGCCAGGGCGTAAACGGATGGCAGCAATTTTTAACGGTTAAATGTCAGGCTATTGTAGCGCTTCCATAGCCCAATTAACCTGTTTTTTTGCGTTTCACCCGCTATTTCAACCCTCATCCCCAGCGCAAATTTGCATTAATACCGCTGCCACAATGCTCAATCCCAATTCACCCGCGTCAACTCACCCGTCAAAAAGTCAGTGCAATTGGCCTCGTCGTAGGAAACCATAAATTCTTTGGCCAGTTCCTGCGCTTTTTGGTGATACTTTTCCGCCAGCGCCGACTCGCCCTGGCGGTAGTGCAGCAGGCCTTTGAGCCAATTTGCCGTGGCGTGATTGGTGTTCAGTGCCAGTGCCCGGTTCAAATCCAGCATCGCCTCTGTGGTTTTCCCCAACAAATAAAGCGCTTCCGCCCGAAACCGATAGGCATTGGCGCGTGAATCTTCGCGTTCGGCGTGGTTGTGTTGCAAGGAGGCACTGGCCAAATCGAGAGCTTTTTCCAAATGATGGCAACGCAGCGCAGATTTTGCGCCATAGTCGGCTGCGTAATTGACCAAACCGATTTGCCCTTTTGGAAAACGCACAACCGCAGCCTCATAGTGGGTGAGCGCCTGCTCAAACGCATTCGCCGCGCGCAACGCTTCACCCATGCCAAACCAGGGCAGGTAATACGCGGGGAACGATTGCGCCGCTTTTTTGAACTGCAACCAGGCCGCATGATAGTCTTTTTGCGCCAACAGTTTTTCGGCTTGCCTTTGCTGGCGAATGCTGTCAACCGTAAACCCATCGAGAAAAATACTTTGTCCGGCATACAGCGCGGCGGCGATTTTGGAAATATCCCAGCTTGCACTATCATGCTCAATATCACCGATAACACCCAGTAATTCCGGCTTTAATACATACACTTCTTGATGCCCTGCAAACACCAGATTGGCTAAGCCGGGTTGATTGCCGCAACCATCCTCACCCTGCATAAAAATAATGGTTTCAGGTGGTAGCGTCAGGTCATTAATGTGATAAAACCAGGAAAACAGCAAGGGCGTCTGAATTCGCAGTGCCGGAGGGTGTAGCATCGCGCCATGGTTATCCGCTGCCAGCGAAACAAAATGCTGCACATGGACGGTGCCATCGATTAGTAAAATCGAGTCATCCAGATACATGGTTTCGCAATACAAATCGTCCTGAACATACAGCAAATTAATCGGGCAATGTTCGGTTTGCAAACTGCCTCGAATCACCACCTTGGTATGGTGCTCATGTTTATCCGACCATAGCGCACTAAACTGCTCTTGCGAAATGTGGATGTCGCCATCAATAATAATTACGAAATGATGCCGATGTTCTTCGCAAAATGCTTCGGCATCGTCGATTTGTTGGATTACCTCGGGGAAGCGGGTGGCAAATTCGTGCATGCTGATGGGCTGATAGTCAGACCACGCATGCAAAGATTGAAAGTTTGGTGTCATGGAAAAACATCCCTTTAGAACTTTAGAAAATCAGTCTGTGCCCTGGTTGGTGCCGTCTAAAATTTCCACTTTAAACAGATCGCTAATCTGACATTCAAAGATTTCGATAAAGGCGGCAATGAATTCTACCTTCCAATGATCGGCGCGGTTATCAACAATGCGTAATAATTGTGAATGCGATACAGGAACCTGCTTTGCGATGAGCAAACGATGCAGCGCCGCAACAGATCGTATGCCATTTTCGGCCATCAGCTCGTTGATGCGCAGCCGTACTTTGCGAACTTTTGTTTGAGTCTTTGCGGGTGCTTGGGATGAATGGGGGCCAGATTCGCTGGCATGGGTATTGGTTGGCATATCGAACCTCATTTCGAACAGCCGCCATCATACACGAAATGACGATTTTCTTCATTCGTTGTAAATTAACGCCATAAAATGCAAAAATTCGTCATCTGGTGCTTGTTTTTATTTTTTTGTTGTGGCATAGTTCGTCTCAGTCGCAAACAAACTCAAATAATTTTTTTAGGAACTATCGTGAAAACAGCATTGCTCCAACAACTGATCCAAGGCTTGCGCAAAGTAGTACGCGCTTTGGCATCGGTGTGCAATGTTCTCACCACCCCGCATTATTACCCCAGCCTGCAAAGCCATGCGCTGCTCATTCAGCCGATCATTCAGCCGATCATTCAGCCGATCAGTCAGCCGCATCGCCACCCGGCACCCAGCCAACATCGCATTCGAGGGCATCGCCCCACACTCGCCAGCGCGCAGTAAGCGCTTCGCAGTGCCAGCTTAACAAGCCCGAATGCCTTAGCCGCTTCGGGCTTTTTGCTTTTCCATAATTAATTTTTGTAATGAAACCCGCTGCAAGGCGGTCGTGCCGGAAATCGCCGGAACCACACGGGAGTACTGAAAAATCGGAGTGTGGCGCAGCCTGGTAGCGCAACTGCTTTGGGAGCAGAAGGTCCAAGGTTCAAATCCTTGCACTCCGACCAAGTTTTTAGAACGCATCGGTTTTTAACGATGTTGAGAGTTTTTTGGGGTGGGCATAGCTCAACGGTCAGAGTAGCGGATTGTGATTCCGCTCATCCCGGTTCGATTCCGGGTGTCCACCCCAAAAAACTTTCTTTACGCGCAAATGGTGAAACAGGTAGACACGCCAGTCTTAGAAACTGGTACTTCGGTGTGAGAGTTCGAATACGGGCACATTAACCAAAGATTAATTTATGTTATCTAAAGACAAAGTTAAATGCGCAACGAGAATACTTTGTGCGTTGCGGCAACAAAATGGCTAAAAACTGCAAAAAAAATTGGACGAAGTGAGATTCACGCTATACACTGAGGAACGAAGTCACACAAACCGAACTTGGCGCAATGCAACATTGCAATTCGTTAAGTCGAATCAGGCTTGGGTGCTTTGCTGAAGGACTGGCGTATTTGGCAAATTAGTCTGGCAAATTAATCGTCTCGACTGGCGTAAAAGGGGTTACCTGACATGATTGAAAAAGCATTGGAATTTGCCCTTAAGTGGCATGGCGATCAGAAATATGGCGAGCATCCTTATGTCTACCATTTGCACCAGGTGGCGCAATTGTTGAAGGAGTATGGTGAAGTTGCTCAAGCCATTGCCTACCTGCATGACGTGGTGGAAGATACCGAAGCGAGCATCGATCAATTGCAAGATGAATTTGGCCCACTGGTTGCCTCCTGTGTGTCGATTCTGACTGACGAACCCGGTGCCACCCGACAGGAAAGAAAATCCAAAACCTACCAGAAAATGGCGCAAGTTGAAGGTGAACTGGAGTTAGCTCTGATCGTCAAAGCCGCCGACCGCCTCGCCAATATGAAATCCTGCATCCGCAATAACTACCACCCCCTGCTCGAAACCTACCGCCAAGAATTCCCCACCTTCCACGCCAGCGCTTACCGCCCCCAAATGTGTGACGATATCTGGACAGAAATGCAAAGTTTGGTCAGTCGGATCCAATATCCAACATAAATTCAATCAAGCGCTTGATTTTGTTTTCGATTCGTCGTATGCTACGCAGCATATCTTTTTCTTTCAGGAGCTGCCATGCATATCACCGAACTTATCAAACAAATGCCCGCCAATATGAATAGCGCTGCTGCTGGCGCTTTGCAGGCCACCATTCAATACCGCATTACCGAACCCATGCATTTGGTATTAAACAATGGCGAATGCAGCGTCCATGAAGGCACGGCAGAATCACCAACGCTCACCTTGATTATTAGCGACGATAATTTGAAGGCCATGATAACCGGCGAATTGAACGGGATTTCTGCTTTCATGAGCGGCAAGTTGAAAGTGGAAGGCGATATGATGTTGGCGCAACGCTTACCCAATATTTTTGATACCGCCAAATTGGCCAAGCTTTGCTACGCGTAATCGGGTACAAAACCGATCGTCATTAGTGGGGGCAGTCTCCGGTAACGCTGAGTCGCATGTGATCGCGAACCCCGTCTTTGATTTGGTCGCGTCCACCGGGGGCACCAACCGAATCTTTGGATGCGCAATAAGTGCCGCCGGGGCCGACCACTTTGGTTAATACCCGGCCATCAGGGAGCGTGATGGTCGTCGTTGTTGTGCCGCCGCCGCGCCAGGCACGCTTGATTCCCCGTACCAGCTTGGTATCTTCGGCACTGTATTTTTGTGCCAGATGATTGGGCGGCGCGTCTTTATCGATTTCCCCCCAAATTTTAGTCAAATCAACATTCGCCAAGCCCGGCGTTGTAGGTGCTGTAGTCGTTGCAGCGTGGCTGTCTTTGCCTGGATCGGGTGGCGCAGCCGGGGTTGGCAAGGACGATTTCGCAATGAGGCGCATGGATGTGACTTTCGGCGCGGTGGCAGGCCTGGTTACGGCAGGCACCGGGGCAGTCGGTAGTCGTAGCGGCTTGGCTTGTGGTTTGGGGCTGGGGGGGCTGGGCACCATCCACACCACCAGGGCATGATCATCATGGACGGATTGCGTATGCGGTGCGCGCGTCAGCCCAAAAAACCAAAACAAGGCCAGATGTGCAGCCAGAATCAGCACCAAGGCCAAGCTTACGCGCCAACGCTTCGTTTCCGGATAATAGAGATTTGCCGTCATTGCCATGAACCCGATTTGAAAGTCGGGCTATTTTAGCATCGACCATGATAAATATAATACCCATGGCTGTAGCCAAGATTGGGTATCATATTTCGATTCTTTTGGTGTTTATTTGCAATACGATCAAGCTTTTTTCCGAAACAACATTGGTCATCGTTTAAGATGCGCCGTCATCGTGCTTCACGACGAACTCAAGCAAGACTTCTGACGATAGCAATTTCAGGCGTAGCGGCGGATCGGTTTTTTGCGATAAACCCAACAGGTTGCGCAAAAGGCCACTATCGGAAGAAGTCAGTTTTTGAGCGTCAGTGCGGTGATTCCCCTCATTCGCCATTCATTATCCCCGGAAACCGACTGGCGCACCAAGCGGCGTCAGTCGATTTGCTTCTCCCGCGCAACGCAAGATGACATACTTGTCAAAATTACCGTATTTTTGAACCATCCCGCATTTTCACTGCTATCATTGCATCCTGTTGGCATTAACCTGATAGGAGAACCATATGAGCTTACGTTTGGGCGATATCGCCCCTGATTTTGAACAAGACACCTCACAAGGCCGCATTAAATTCCACGAATGGGCAGGTAGTTCCTGGGTGGTTTTATTTTCCCACCCGGCTGATTTTACCCCCGTGTGTACCACCGAGCTGGGCCTGACCGCAAAACTGAAACCGGAGTTTGACAAGCGCAACGTGAAAGCGATTGCGCTCTCGGTTGATCCGGTTGAAACCCATAAAATCTGGATACACGATATCGAAGAAACCCAGCAAACCGTGGTGGGTTTTCCGATTATTGCCGATGCCGATAAAAAGGTCAGCGTTTTGTACGACATGATCCACCCCGAGCAGTCCGTTACTGCCACCGTGCGCTCTTTATTCATTATCGATCCGAATAAAAAAATTCGTTTGATGATTACCTACCCCATGAGCACCGGCCGTAATTTTGATGAAGTGTTGCGCGTCATCGACGCCCTGCAATTGACCGATGGCTATACCGTGGCCACACCGGGCAATTGGAAAGATGGCGACAATGTGATCATTCCACTCACCGTACAAGACCCCGACGTGCTCAAGCAAAAATATCCGAAGGGCTTTACTGCGCCCCGGCCATATTTGCGTATTACGCCGCAGCCCAACAAATAATGCGCCAGTGATGAGTCAGTAATAAAGCAACAAACGATAGGCGCGTGGGCCTGTGCTTACGCGCCGAATCTGCATTCGCTATATTAACTGCGTTCACTGCGCTCAATACGCCACCTTACGCCACCTTACGCCACGCGCATCCCCAATGGAATTACGCCAACTGCGCTATTTTGTGTCGATTGTCGATCACGGCTCCCTGTCGCGTGCGGCACTGGTATTGCATATCGCCCAACCAGCCTTAACCCAACAACTGCGCCAACTGGAAGATGAATTGGGCGCGCAATTATTGCATCGCTCGGCCCAGGGCGTGCTTAGTACCGATGCCGGTAAAATCTTCTATCAACATGCGCAAGCGATTTTGAAACAGGTGGCCGACGCCAAATCTGCCGTCACCCAATCCACCAGCAAGCCGACCGGCACGGTGGCCATCGGCGTGCCGCAAAGTATTTCCGGTGCGCTGGCGCTACCCTTGCTGCTGGCGGCGCAACAGCAATACCCGGAAATTGAATTGCAACTGACCGAAGAATTGACCGGCAACTTAATTGAACAGTTAAAGGCAGGCCGCATCAATTTGGCGGTTTTGTTTGATGATGGCCAGCTCGCGCCCTTTTCCTGCACGCCGATGGTGGAAGAAGAGATGATGTTTGTCTGCCGCATCGACTCGCAATTTGCCCCGACGCAGGCGGCGCTCAAGCCGCGCCAGGCAGTCAGCCTTGAGCAAGCACTGGCTGCCACGCTGATTTTGCCTGGCATGCAACACGGCGTGCGGCCACGCATTGAAAGCACCGCACGCAAAGCCGGTTTGGCGCTGGCGCGCGTGATTGAAATTAATTCGGTGGCGATTTTAAAGTCGGCAATTTTAGCCGATATGGGCGCGACCATCATCCCCTTGGCCCCCTTGCTGGATGAAATTGAACGCGGTTCGATGCGCGCTTACCCGATCACCGAGCCAGGTATTTCGCGCAGCGTGACCCTGTGCTGCTCCAAAACCATCCCGCTCACCAATGCCGCCAGCGCGGTGGCGCGGCTGGTGCTGGAGGTGACCGATGAGCTGGCCAATAGCGGGCGTTGGCTGGGTGCGCATATTTTGCCGCGTTAGCCAAGGACATCAAAATCTGATTTATTTGCTTGCCCCATAAGGAAAACTTATGCCCCTATGTTGAATCGGTATTTCCAACACATGCTGAATCTGGCTACACTGTGCACACAGTTCAGCGTTACCGCGCAGGCTGATTACCTGCCATCACCGTGGCAAAAAGATTTGATAGTTTGATGCCTTACCCGGCCTGGAATAATCAAATGCGATCCGAATACCTTTTTGGAGCAAGACCCATGCAGGAATCCTGTCAGCACAAGCTGAGGCGTTGGCCGGCGACGCCCCATTTTGCGCCACCTTATCAAGTTCATCCGATTCATCCAATTCATCAAAATCCCCTTCATTGCATTCCGCATCAAAACACAACTGATTTACAGCTTATTCCCGGCTTATAATAGCGTTACCAAAAAAATCCGTCTACAAGGAACGACCATGACCGACTTATCCGTTGCGAATAGTAATAATGCCAACCTGGCCAATCCAGCCAATCCGGCGAATCCACCTTTGACCGAGTACAAACCCACCCACAAAGTGCGTTTTGTGACTGCGGCTTCGCTATTCGATGGGCACGATGCCTCCATCAACATCATGCGCCGCATCTTGCAAAGCAATGGTGCAGAAGTGATCCACCTTGGGCATAATCGCTCGGTGGATGATGTAGTCACCTGCGCGTTGCAGGAAGACGTACAAGGCATTGCCATTTCCAGCTATCAGGGTGGCCATGTTGAATATTTTAAATACATGATCGATTTGCTCAAAGAGCGCGGCGGCGCGCACATTAAAGTATTTGGCGGTGGCGGCGGCGTGATTGTGCCCGATGAAATCGCGGATTTGCATGCCTATGGCGTGAGCCGGATTTTCAGCCCGGAAGATGGCCAGCGCATGGGTTTGGTGGGGATGATTTTATCGATGATGCAAGCTTGCGACATCGACCTGTCGCCTTACGCGCCCACTGACCTGGCTGCCTTGCAGGGTAATGATGTGGCGGGAGATGTGGCAACCAAGCACCGCGTGCTGGCGCAACTGATTACGGTGCTGGAAAACGGCAATGTGGCCCCGGCGCTAAAAACGGCGCTGCACAAGGCGGCAGAAAGCTACAATACGCCAACGCTGGGTATTACCGGCACCGGTGGCGCGGGCAAATCTTCGCTCACTGATGAATTGATCCGGCGCATCCGCATGGATCAAGGTGACAAACTCCACATTGCCGTCATCTCCATCGACCCCTCGCGCCGTAAGTCCGGCGGTGCGCTGCTGGGTGACCGCATCCGCATGAACGCCATCAACCCGTGGTTGAAGGTGGATAAAGACGGCCAACGCCTGCAAACCCGCGTCTTCATGCGCTCGCTCGCCACGCGTGAGGCCGGTTCCGAGATTTCGCAAGCCTTGCCGGACGTGATTGCCGCCTGCAAAGTGGCCGGGTTTGATTTGATCATCGTCGAAACCTCCGGCATTGGCCAGGGTGATGCCGCCATCGTGCCGCATGTCGATTTATCCATGTACGTGATGACGCCCGAATTTGGTGCTGCCAGCCAACTCGAAAAAATCGACATGCTCGATTTTGCCGAT
The DNA here is from genome assembly GCA_945864765.1 of Janthinobacterium lividum. Taxonomy (GTDB): domain Bacteria; phylum Pseudomonadota; class Gammaproteobacteria; order Burkholderiales; family Burkholderiaceae_D; genus CAMBDR01. Next base: position 10,115 of record CAMBDR010000068.1, read on the forward strand.
TTTGTCGCCATCAATAAATTCGACCGCAAAGGCGCGCTCGATGCGCTGCGTGATGTGGCCAAACAATACCAGCGCAACCGCGAACTGTTTAGCCTGCGCCCGGAACAAATGCCGGTCTACGGCACGCAAGCAAGCCGTTTTAACGATGATGGCGTGACCGCGCTCTACCACGGCTTGCTGCCCAAGCTGGTAGAAAAAGGCTTGAAAGTGGGCGAGGGCAGGTTGCCCAAAGTGGATGTGAAAGCGTCATCCGGCAAAAACGTGATTGTGCCGCCTGCGCGCAGCCGCTACCTGGCCGAGATTGCCGATTGCGTGCGCGCCTACCACCGCCACACCGGCAAGCAAGTGCGTCTGGCACGCGAGAAGCAGCAATTGATGGAATCCAAACGCATGCTGTTGGCCGCACGCAAAACGGGTGCTACCAGTGCGGACTTTGATGATTTGATTGCCGAGCGCGACAACCATCTGGACGCCAACAGCAAACATTTACTGGCGCAATGGCCGGACATGCAAGCCGCCTATGCCGGTGATGAATACGTGGTAAAAATCCGCGATAAAGAAATCCGCACGCGCCTGGTACAAAACAGCCTGTCCGGCACCAAAATCCGCAAGGTCGCCATCCCCAAATTTGAAGATCATGGCGAAGTGTTGCGCTGGTTAATGCTGGACAACGTACCCGGCAGCTTCCCGTACAGCGCGGGCGTGTTCGCCTTCAAGCGCGAGGGCGAAGACCCAACCCGTATGTTTGCGGGCGAGGGCGATGCTTTTCGCACCAATCGCCGCTTCAAGCTGGTTTCCACCGGCATGGACGCCAAGCGCCTTTCCACCGCCTTCGATTCGGTCACGCTGTACGGTGCCGACCCGGCGATTCGCCCGGACATTTACGGCAAAATCGGCAATTCCGGCGTCTCGATTGCCACGCTGGATGATATGAAAGTGCTGTACGACGGTTTTAATCTGTGCAGCCCCTCTACCAGCGTCTCGATGACCATCAACGGCCCCGCGCCCACCATTTTGGCGATGTTCATGAATACCGCCATCGACCAGCAG
>CAMBDR010000069.1 GCA_945864765.1 Janthinobacterium lividum
CATGCAATGGTAGGCAAAATCAGCCAGCGGATGGCCCAATGTCGAGAGTTCCCAATCCAAAATTGCCAAGTTCTTCGGTTCAGTCGGGTGAACAATCATATTGTCGAGGCGGAACTCGCCATGCACAATTGAGGTGTCGTCACCCGCCGGAATATGCTGCGGCAGCCATGCAATCAATTGATCCATCGCTTCGATGGTTTCAGTTTCCGAGGCCCGGTATTGGCGCGTCCAGCGCTCAATCTGGCGCGCAAAATAATTGCCCGGTTTGCCGTAATCGGCAAGGCCAATGGCAGCAAAATCGACACTGTGCAACTGCGCAATCACGCGATTCATTTCATCATAAATTGCCGCACGTTCTGCATTACTCATATCGGGCAAGGCCTGATCCCACATGACCCGGCCTGCGACAAAATCCATGATGAAAAAAGCGCGCCCAATCACGTTTTCATCATTACACAGCGCGTATTGGCGCGGGGCAGCTAGCCCTGCACGGTGCAGGGCATCCATCACCCGGTATTCGCGCTCAATCGCATGCGCGGAAGGCAACAGCTTGGCTGCCGGGCCGGGTTTGGCACGCATCACATAATGCTGCCCGGCGATGGAGAGCTTAAACGTCGGGTTCGATTGCCCGCCCTTAAATTGCTCGACCTGGAGCAGCTCGTCGGTGTGCGGGAAATCGGGGATGGTTTGACGTAAATAAGAGGTGAGGGCACCAACATCAAACTTTTGGCGATCACTCACTGGCTTGGTGCCAATAAATTCTTCGTACATTAGGCGGCTCCGAAATTGAGATGTAAAGCAGCAGGCTGAAAAGCAGGGCTAATTGAAAACCAGGCGCTATGGTACATCAAATTTGAAATTAAAGTGAACGAGCGTGCTATTTTAATGTTCCAGGTAATTTTTTCACATATCGCGGAATTTTCGATATTGCGCCAACAGGCTTTCCATGGTGGTGGTGCGAGTTTCGCCTTGTAATTGGGATGGCGGCGAATAATTCACCATGCGTACCACCCAATCTGCCTGAACTGTGCCCACATCAAGGGCATTGATGCAACCCGCAGTTTGTGCCAAATTGCCCAGAAACAGGCGTTGGTTGCTTAAAGCCCAGGACAGAATCGCGCGATTAGTGCCGCCATGCAAGACCAATAACACGGTATCCCAATCGGTTTGCGCACGCAGACGCTCAATTGCCGGGTGTACCCTGTCCATTAGCTCGCCAATCGATTCACCGCCTAAAAACCGTTTGTGCTCCGCCACCATACCTTCAAATGCGCCAACAAAGGCTTCGTTTAAATCTTCGTCGGAAATGAGCGATAATTTCCCCCCGCGCAGCTCTTCCAGTTCGGGCCAATGTTCCAGCGGAATAGCTTGCCCGGTTTCAGCCAGAACCAAGGTGGCGGTTTCAACCGTTCTTGGTAAGCCCGACACAATCACCCGATCAAAATGCAATTGTTCCTCGGCAAACACGCGCCCGGCGGCACTGGCTTGAGCGCGCCCCTTTTCATTGAGTGGGACTTGTTCAGGTAAAAACGGGCGACCGGATTGGTCGAAATAAGTGACGCTGCCATGCCGCATCAGATAAATGCGGCGGCGTTGTGGGCCAGGTGTGTTCATAAGTAACGGGGGGGACGTTTTTCAAGGAAGGCGTGAATGCCTTCTTGTGCTTCGCGATGGCGTAAGCTTTCTATAAAGCTATGCTTTTCGGCTTCAAATTGATGCTTCAGTAAATTACCTTGCGCTTCATTCATGAGCGACTTGATGCGCTCAATCGAGCTTTGTGGCAACAAGGCTAATTGCTCGGCCCATGCCAGTGTGGTATTTAAGACATTGTCATCTGCCACCACCCGGTTGACCAAGCCCAGCTCATGCATGCGTGAGGCCATTAAGGCTTCGCCGCCGAGCAGGATTTCCGTAATAATTTGGCGCGGTAAAGACTGCGATAAAAACCAGGAAGCACCGCCATCGGGCGTCAAACCCATTTTCACGTTGGACATCATGAATTTGGCCGATTGCCCCGCCACAATCAAATCGCAAGCCAGCGCGAGCGAAAAACCACTGCCCGCAGCGCCACCTTCCACGGCGGCCAACACCGGTTTGGGGCAATCCCGGATGGCATCGATCCAACCATGCAAATTGTCAATCGAATCAACCTGTTGCAAGGGATCTTTGGTTTGGTTTTCCAGCAAGGTATGTAAATTACGACCAGGACAAAAATACCCATTCGCACCCGTGAGTACCACAACCCGAATGCTATCATCGCGCTCGGCCGTGGAAAGCGTTTCAATGGCCGCTGCCACCATATCCGGGTGCAAGGCATTGCGTGAGCTGGGGTTGCTCATGGTGAGAATCAAGGTTGTGTCCTGACGTCTAGAGAGTAGTTCAGCAGACATGGCAGCGCTCTTTGGTAAAGTGGAAGATGTCGCACCAAAAGTGCTCACCATCCTTGTAAAAACGAAATCCTAAGTCGTAGCGTACCACAAGCGCGTCATGGATTGCAGCAATTACTGTGTTTTGTCCACCATTTACCTCGGCTGAAAGGTGTTAATTGAGCTTGTTTTCCTGTACAGGGTCAGAAAATGTATTTAAAAATGCCAATCAATCGACCACTTCTTGCATTGTGATGCGGCATGCCACCATTGATTAGCGTGGCCAAGGTGTTGTCGTTGAACCCAAAAACACGAAAGTTTCAACTCATTGTTGATCGGCATGAAAATCCAACACCCTGAGCCGCTACAATGAGCATACGCTTTCGGGTAAATGATTTTCGTTTTTCAACCTGGCAATATTTTGCCGCTGACATAAAGTGGATGGCACCATGGCAACTCGCAAATCAGCTCAAGCAACATCTCAAACAAGCACGCAAACAAGTTCGCAAACAACTTCGCAACCAAGCTCGTCGCGCCCTGCCAAATTAGGCGAACCAAAGCGCATCAATCTGGCCCTTCAGGGCGGTGGCTCGCATGGCGCTTTTGGTTGGGGGGTGATGGATCGTTTGCTGGAAGATGGGCGGATTGAAATTGAAGGTATTTCAGGCACCAGTGCGGGGGCCATGAATGCGGTGGCCTATGCCTATGGCAAAATTGACGGGCGCGATGCGGCACGTCAGGCCTTGAATGACTTTTGGAAGGCCGTCTCTGACGCGGGGCAAAAAATGGTGCTCAAACCGATGTTGTGGGAGCAATTTTTTGGCTGGAATATGGAACAGGAGAGGATGAAGCAATCGATGAAATTTCTGGGCAGCCATTTTTCACCGTATGAGCTCAATCCGCTCAATATCAATCCCTTGCGGGATGTATTAATCCAACAAATCGATTTTGCCAGATTGGTGCGCGAGTCCGAGACCAAATTGTTCTTATCGGCCACTCATGTCACGTCGGGTAAGCCCAAAGTCTTTCATACCGCCGAAATTACCGCTGATGTGGTCATGGCTTCGGCCTGTTTGCCGAATCTTTTTCATGCGGTTGAAATTGATGGTGAACATTATTGGGATGGCGGTTACATGGGTAATCCATCGCTTTACCCACTGTTTTATCATACCAATTCGTGCGATGTGTTGATTTTGCATATTGTCCCTTTGAACCGCGCGCAATTGCCCACCAATCTGGCAGAAATTGATAACCGGATCAATGAAATTACTTTTAATTGCGCCCTGATACGCGAATTGCGCGCCGTGAGCTTTATTCAGAAATTGATTAACGATGGCTGGATCAAAGATGAATACGTGGATAAATTGAAATATGTCCTGATCCATTCGATTCGCGCCGACCAGGCCCTGCACGATTTATCACTGGAATCCAAGGTCGAAAGCGATTGGGGCTTTTTAACCAATCTGCGCGACCGGGGGCGTGCCTGTGCCAGCGAGTGGTTGAAACATAATTACGACCATATCGGGGTGCGTTCTACCGTTGATTTGGAGAAAGAATTTTTGTAAGCCGCACCCCTTTTCAGAGGCGTATCATTCAGCCGCCGCTTATTTTGAAAATGTTTAGCGCACGGCGTAACTGGCCGGGGTAGCCGGGTTGGTACAGCGGCCATTGCAGGCCGCAGGCAGGGTAAAACTATAGATGCAGCCATTATTGATCAGGCGATCATTCAAGCCGATCAAGTAAGGGCTGTGCCGCCCCCAAGTTGTTGTACCAGCGAGCCAGCACCAGCGGCAAATTCTATCTTCGCCAGTGCGCCATTGATCAATGAGAATTGCGGGCTGATGTGGCCGATATCCATGTCGTACAGCACCGGGCACGGGATATCACCCAGCACCGAGCCAATTGCTTCGATGTAGCTGAGGCCCTCTGGCGTACTGGCATCCGGGGCGGCACTGCGCCCCAGAAGCACGCCTTGCAGCCCACTAAACCAGCCGTTCATGCGCAACCCGCGTAGCGCACGGGCAAGCTCGTAGGGCTTTAATTCGGCGTTTTCAAAGTACAGCAGGGTGCCTTGGTCGCCTGCTGCGCGGATGAATGCGGGTACATTGCCGTAGTGCGTACCTGCCAGCCTTGACAGCGTATCCAGGCAGCCGCCAATCAGCCGGCCCTGTAAGCTGAGCGCGGTGGTCGCGCCGTCAAGCCGTTTCCATTCGCTTGGCTCGGCTGGCGCAATCCCTGCTGCCGGGTTCTTTTTCAAGTCCGCGCCGACTCTTTCAAACGCTGGCGATGCGTGTTGGCGGATGCTGGAGCCATGTGGTGCGGTCAGCACATCCCAGATGGCGGCGGTAGTACTATCGAGTTCGCTGGCAGCCAGTTGCATCAGATTGGGGCCATGCAAGGTGGCCCAGCCGGCCAGGGTGGTGAGTGGTAAATGCAGGGTGCTCAGATCAGAGAAGCCGGAAAACCACTTGGCCGGAGTCGCTGCCAAGGCCTTGAAGTCGATCAAATCAAGTAATTCAATCGCAAGTTCACCGCCCCATGGCGGCATCACGGCAGCAATGCCGGGGTCGGTGAGAAACTGCATCAATTCAGCCGCGCGGCGTAGAGGCGTGGCACTGGCCCCTTTGATTTGTTGGCGCAGGCACTCGCCTTCAACAACGCCAAAGCCACGCTTGCGCAGTGCGGCAATGGCCAAATCCAGACGCGCATGCATTGGGCTGGCAACGCCAGAGGAGGGGGCCGTGATGGCGATGACGGCACCGGGTGTGAGTGGGGGTGGGAAATGGATGGTCATGGTTTGGAAATGAGGGTTGATTTTTCATATCGTGCGACTTGATCAAATACCGCTGCGATTTCAAGCAGCCTATGGTCTGAGAAGCGACGCCCAACAATTTGAATGCCAATCGGTGCGCCGCTTTTGTCCTGGCTAATGGGAACGGTGACAACGGGACTTTCAGTGAGCGAGAAGATCGTCGTGTAGGACTGCGTTGCTACATAATATGGCACTGGTATGTCGTCAACCACGACAGGATTGCCGTACACAAAAAAATCGCCAAAGGTCTTTGTTGGTTTTTGATGCACGAAAGCCGTGGTTGAGCTAACGGGCACCAACCAGACATCGAAGGCATCAAGAAAGGTTTCGAGTCGCTCGATGCATTCATCCTGAATTTTCATGGCCTCCATATATTTTGGCACGGTAATTGGGCCAACAATATTGCGCTGCATAGGGTTTGCTGCGAGCGCGCTCTTGGTGAAAAAACTCCCCAAGCTGCGCATGAAATTGGGTTGGTCGTAGCCACCCTGGGCACCCACAAACGAGCCCCAGGTTTCCCAGGCCTTTTCATAAGGGAAATCAGGCGGTTCTGTTTTGGTGACTGACGCACCGGCAAGCTCCAGTCGCTTTACATATTTTTGCAGCGCTTTTTTAATTTCACCGGATACCGGAACACCGCCAAAACTGTCGATCCAGGCGATTCGTAATTCCTTTATCGACAGTGTTTGTACCGGGGCAGGGGGAACGGGGGCGAGTCGGTGATCACCTGTGCCAGGCCCGCCGACAACATCCAGAAGCATGGAGATGTCCTCGATATGGTGAGTGATGGGGCCTGCGGTGGTCATTCGCCGTATTCCATCGAGCTCGCCTGGCCGTGGCGGAATATGGCCGCGCATCGAAACGAGGCCGAAAGTTGGCCGAAAACCATAGACCCCGTTAAACGCTGCAGGAACGCGAATTGAACCAGCCAGATCGGTGCCAAATTCAAAAGGCGTCATTCTCGCTGCCACAGCGACTGACGATCCACCACTGCTTCCGCCTGCGGTCCATTCCGGATTGAACCGGTTGGCTGTCGTGCCGAATACCAAATTGGTCGTTTGCATATCCATTGCCAGGGACGGGGTGTTGGTTTTGCCCATCAGGATTGCACCGGCATCAATCAGCCTTTGAACCACAACTGCGTTCTCCTCCGGAACATGGTTAGCCAGCGGAAGATACCCGGCCGTGGTTCGCAGGCCCTTGGTTTTGTAAGTGTCTTTAATTGTGAACGGTACGCCATGAAGTGGCCCCCAAATAGTGCCAGTTGCGAGGGCAAGATCCGCTTCTCTTGCCCGTTGCAGTGCTGCTTTGGCATCAATCGTGACAACGGCATTGAGCCCCTGGTTGATCGCACAAATTCTTTCCAGGAATGCAATGACGGTTTCTTGGCTGCTAATTTTGTGAGACCGAATCGCTTCAGCGACTTGGGTTGCTGAAAGTTCAATAAGTTGCTCTGGGCTAAGTTGCCACGTTTCGGAACGAATCGTATTTCGCGCAGCGCGGATTTCTTCCTGTATTTTTGCGTAGTCCAAGTTCATGATTGCTCCAGAATTAAAAAGGTACATTCGATGATATTGTTGCACACGAAACCGCGAAGTCCGAGAAGCCGACGCCCCATTGGCCGTAGATCTGGCGCTGTGTATCAATAACCCGCGCCTTTGGAAAAGCGCGTGCTATGGCGTGAGGGAATCAAGAACAACCACATTGCTCACTGTGCTGGCGGCTTGGGGCGAATTGGCCACCCCACCCGGAACTATGCGCCTTACCGCCTGACGAAATAGCCAAGGAATCCACCGAAAAGCGCTGCGTTAATGCACAGACCAACTGAGGCAGCAGCGTCTGGATCAGTGGCACTCAAGAGTGCAGACCACGGATTGCTGGCAATAGGCGGTGCCGAGCGAAAGCTTAGGGCAGTTTGACACGAAGTCGCCCCTGCATAAACTTGTTGTACAAGTCCGCTGCCGCAACCTTGTCCGGGCCGCACGTGAGCCCAAAGTTGAACACCTTGCGAGCAGTGACATACCCCAAATAGAGATACGTGTGTTCAGGAATTTGCGCGGCGTAGACCATTTCAAGTCCGTCGCCACCTGAGTAGGGCTTGACGCTTCGCTGCAGCACCGTAACCTTGCCAGGTGCCAATGCCTCCATAGCGCCGTTGCGCCCCTCGACGCAGACCTCTGCAACCTTCAAGGCCTTGTCGGCTGGAACTTCATAAAAGTCCACACTGATCGTGACCGATGCGTTCTCCACGGGTGAATGCCAGTTGAGTGTGCGATCCTCAGATGTTGGGAACAGTTGCCAATGTTCCGGGAGATCCAGAAAGAATTCGTTGTACGAATACTCAACCAGCTTCTCGGGGAGCTTGGCAGGCGCTTGCGGCGAAAGATTGAAAGAGTAGCTGATCTTCATATGTAATACCAATTGTTCTAAAACGATTGACACATTCCGGCGTTTATCTGTCGCCCCACATACGCGAGCCGCGCAGCGGGATTATATAACAGTCGATGGGGAATTTCGCCTGTAGCCGAGGCCTGCCGAGGCGGGTGCGCTTGCGACAGGTTAGGGCGGCTTGTCATCAGTCGCTACCTTGTGCAATAAGATTTCCGACAGGCTAAGTGAGTTCTTTTGCCGCTCGCTTTCCGATGCTTCTTCAACAAAGCCAAGTGTGTGAGCCAGTAAAACGGAGCGCGTGTTTTCACGTTCTGCAATGATGCAAAACCGCCGCACACAATCGCGTTGCGATAAGCGAAGCAGTAACTGCTTGGTAGCGCACTTGGCATAACCATTTCCCCAGAATCGACTGCCGATGCCATAGGCAATATGCGCATCACCATCTTGATGAATGGTCGCGGTCAAGAAACCAACGATATTACCGGATTCATTTTTAATGACCCACCCCAGCCAATCTTGCAATCCATCCGGGGACTTGCCCGTTGCGTTTCGTTCAATGCGCTCGCGTAGCGCATCGGCTGTGGCGGGGCGATGAGCGACATCGACATATTCATAGAGTAGCGGGTCACTCATAACCGCGAATAGCTCGGCTGCGTGATGAGGCAGTCTGGGTTCAATAAAAGAGATGGGCATAAGGGGTAGTAAGAGCAGGGTAGGGGGCAGTTCTAACATTCAACCATTGTCTGCAAAAATGCGTCATTACACGGCCAAGCGTGGTTGTAACGAACGAAACATGCTTGAGCGCCTTGGTATGTTCATTTTGCCGCCGTACCAGTTAGCAATTCTTTGGCGGCTAATGCCAATTCCTGCAAACTGCCTTGATAGTACCAGACTAAACCACACATCACATACAAGGAAAGCGATGCGGGGAAATTGGCGTCCCGCATTAGCTCAAGCGCCACCGGATTTTTGAAATGCCAATATATCCAATAGCAGCCGTCAACCGTGAACCATGTGTAGAACAGCATCAATGGAAACATTTTCCAGTGCCTTTTGACGACAACCCTGAGACTCCATGACGCCGTTAAATACGAAAAGAAAGCCATGATGAAACTGATTGGAATGTCCCAATCTGGTGCCTGATAATAGAACGAACCAACAACGAGTAGCGTAAGGCCAATAAATAATGAAAACAATTTCCATGGTCTTTTATACTCTGTGATGATTGGCTTCATTTTAGTTTCCCCGTTCATGGTTTGGACTTTATTCAATCAACATAACGAATAGCGTTTTTCGGCAGAAAACGCAGCATAGCAATCATTCTATACTTTCTCAGCTACGAACGCGCCGCAGTTGCTTTCCTGGCACACCAAAATAGCGGTTTGCGGCTCGCTGCGCGATCGCAATCTAACCTTATTCGTTAGCCACTTGACTTATTCCGCGCTACATTGTGCCAATATGCCCAGTAACTCAACGCAATTAAAGCCGTCATGGCACTGGGAACGAGCAAGGCCGAAAAGTGCAACCTCACAAAGACAATTGAACCGACAATTCCACCTGCGATAAAGCCACAGATAAGAGTAAGGTATAAAAAGGTTTTTCTGGTGTCTGTCTTTTTACCGCGAAAGCGTAAACCTAAAGCGATACCAAGATCTGTAAACAAGCCGGAAACATGCGTAGTTCTAACAACGGCGCCGCTATAAGTGCTGGTTATCGCATTTTGCAAGCCGCAGGCGGCAGAAGCAAAAAGGTGACCAATGACCGAGCCAGAATTTAAAAAATAAATTGAAGCCAATAATAGCAATGACTCTGTAAAAAGAGCCAGGCTATAGGGTCTGCCTAATTTTAGGGCAGTATTGCCTATAACCATACCACTAAATGCGGCACCCAAAACGAAACTAGCAATAACAAGCATTAGATGCAATATTTCTTGTGTCCCCGCACTAGCTATTGCAAGAGACAAAAATGTTGATGTGCCTGTTAAGTGCGAAACCGCTTGATGCTTAAACCCCAAAAGACCCACTGCGTTAATAAAACCGGCATTAAGTGCAAGAAAGAAGCCACCTATTTCCACCCATTTTGGTAATTTATTTATCATGCTGAAATTCCATAATGGCTAATGAGGAGTGGGGTCAGTTCTAACATTCATACATTATCTGCAAAAATGCGTAATGACAAGGCGAAGCAAAAGGTGGGAAAAAAAACAAAAAAAATACCGTTCCATTCCACCCCCGCATCCTGTGCAATAACCCAGTCGCAAGACATTTAACAGCGCGGACTGCTGGTGTACCAGCACCAACAATCCGCTAACCAAAACCAACTTAATTGAACTGGAGTTGATCATGGCTAAGCCAGATGATACACGGATTGCGCTCGTCTTTGCAAACACGAGCACCAGCAGTAGCGCCACGAGTGGCATCGACAACACACCCGCCGCCGCCCCCACCACCACAGCCCCCGCCACCACCGCCATCAGCGATCATGCCGCCCTTATCCCGGTACTTGAAGCATTACTTGCCAAGCTAAAAGCAGCCAAAGCTGGCCCTGTGCCGCCCAAGCATGCCCGGCCGCCACGCATCAAGCCAAGGCGGCGGGTTACGGTCAGCGCCAGCGTTAGCCCCGACACCGGTGCCAATATTCCACAGATACGCCTGTGCGGCCATTGGCTGGTGCTTGCCGGGTTTGGGCCGCACACCCGCGTGCGCGTGCATGTGGCCAAAGACTGTTTGATTTTGAAACCGGAGGATGCAGGTTGATCGTGCGCGGGTGCATAGCCAAGCGGGCAGGGCAGGCGTGCCTGCTCGCTTGGCGCTCATGCGCATGAAACAAACGGCTTACATGGTGGTGCGCTACGTGATCACAACCTATCCTTATTCGTTATGCCAAATGCTCATTTCGTCAGACAAGAAATTCATAAAACTCCACCTCGAACAGCACGATCCCGTAGCGGCGAAGCCACAACTATAAGTTGTATTTCTGCGTCGAGTAATAAATTAAAGTTCATTTGGCACACGCCGCCAGCGCCCGCTGACCCGCCCGCGCGACTTGTGGGTGCGGGTGTTCCGCGCATTGCCTTGCCAGTGCAGCAAGGGCGACCGATGGGCGCGTGCGTATCGCTTCCGCTACTGCTTCGCCTAAGAAAAAGTCATCATGCCCGAGGAGCTCAGCCAATAGCGCGTTGTCAGAAAGATCCATGCTTGGAACCAAGGCCAGTACGACATCCACCTGATCTTCAGCTATCAACGTCCGAATCGCGTTCGAAAGTTCAGCTTGATCCGGCGCGACCGGAGAGATAGGTGGGTGCAGTTCCGGAATCGACAGGTTCTCAATTTTGGCCCGCTCGGCACACGCGAGGAACTCCGCCAATGACGAAAAGACAATGCGCGAGTTGTCATCGTGAGCGAGATACAAAATCTGCCCGTTGACGGGTGGCCGCCGCAGAAGAATATGGTGATTGCTTGTGTTAGGATCATCGAGCACAGCGCCAGCGAAGTGATCGATGATCGGGTGCCCGCGAAACCTGCGCGGCTGGCCGCCAGCGGATTAACAATGAACTGCGGCGCTCCCGGCCAGTCCGAACGAGCG
>CAMBDR010000070.1 GCA_945864765.1 Janthinobacterium lividum
ATTGCAATCCAAAAGGTGGGATCAAGCCAAAACGTCCTGATTTGGCCATCCACCACCCCACGCGGAAAGTGCGTGATCAAGGCCAAGGTGTCTGACACTGAACGCAATTGCAACGCAATATAGGGAACCAGACTCAGCAAGGCAACAAACGCCGCCAAAGCGGCCATGGCGGCACTTTTACCGTAGCGGGCTGACAATAAATCGGCAATCGAGGTAATCCGTTGCGCCTGACAAACCCGAACCAATTTTCGTAAAAACGGCTGGGCAAACAGAAACACGGCAATCGGGCCAACATACACGGCGAAATAGCTGATGCCATTATCCGCCGCGCGCCCAATGCCGCCATAATAAGTCCAACTGGTGCAATACACGGTGAGCGACAGGGCATACATCAGCGGCCCAGGCTGCCAGGCGGGATGATGCTCAACCCAAAGCGCTACCCGAAAAATGAGGTAGAAATAGAAGCTGATTGCAACGCCTATCACCCACATCGACATATCCGACTCCTCACCCGGCTATTTAGCCGGCGGATGTTGATCCGCCAGTTCAAGTTCAGGCCCCGTCCATTCCGGTGGCATCCATAAAAACCGCAGGTCACGATAATGCCAAATGTCGCGCCCCATGGCCACCCATTCATGAAAACTCAGACGTAAAGGATTGTGACTGACAATCTGATGCACAATGCCATATTCCGCTCTGGCTTGCTCCAGCGCAAAAGTGCCGAATAATTTATCCCAAATGATTAAAATACCGCCGTAATTTCGATCAATATATTGACTGTTTTTGCCGTGATGGACCCGGTGATGGGAAGGCGTGTTGAACACCTGTTCAAGCCACCCCAGTTTGCCGACCACTTCGGTATGGACAAAAAACTGGTACGCCAAACTGATGCCGACCATCAAAATGACCCAATCCGGGCCAAAACCAAGCCAGGCCAGCGGCAACCAGAACAGCCACATGCCGGACAAGGGGTAGGTGAGGCTCTGGCGCAAAGCGGTGGACAAATTCAAGCGTTCACTGGAATGGTGTACCACATGCGAACACCACATCCAGCGGATACGATGATGCGCACGATGAAAAAAATAATACAGGAAGTCTTGCAACAAAAACAAGATGATAATACTCCACCAACTGATTGGCATCGCCTTCAAACCATGCTGATACACCCAGGTATAGGCGGTTTTCACGAAAAACAAATTGAATGCCAGATCCGAGGCCTGATGCATCAAAGCCAGGCTGGCATTGGACAGGGTATCAATCAACTGATATTTCGCCACACCACGCCGCTGCCAATACCATGCTTCCCATCCGATACTCAACAAAAATAGCGGTGCCAAACCGAGCAAGAACCAATCCGGATCAAACGGCAAACTTTCCATGCAAGCTCCCCCTTTTCCACGCAAGTTGAAATACTGTGCTACTCTTTAGCGCTCAATGCAATAGCAACCCATGATACGCTAGAAACCCGGCAAAAGAACGGCAATCACAGCGAATATCGAAACTTGTCGTTTCTGCCCAATTCGAATCTTGCGCCGTATGTTGTCTTGATAAATTTTTCTCATTTTCGGTACAATCTGCATACATTTTAACGAATGCCCAGGAGACGCGATGAACACAACAGCGAAACGGCCGCTTCATGACTGATCAACTTATTCGCAACACCAGCAGCTTGTGTTCCACCTGCAAGCGCAGCGTGGAAGCGAGTCTGTGGCGCAGCGGTGGCCGCATCGTCATGCGCAAACTTTGCTCCCAGCATGGCTCGGAACAAGTCGAAATTTCATCCAATGCCGCCTGGTATGACGAAATGATGGCCCAAACCCCGTTGCTCACCGCGCCCGCCAACGCAAAAGCCGTGCAACAAGGCTGCCCGTTTGATTGTGGCCCCTGCGCCCAACATGAGCAACAGGTTTTGCTGCCGATTGTGCCGATCACCTCGGCGTGCAACCTTGATTGCCCGATTTGCTATACCCATAACCGCAATAGCGATGCTTACCATATGGATGAAGCGCAATTGCGCGCCATCCTTGGCCACATTCGCCAGGCCGACCCGAATCAGCGCATGATCAACCTGACCGGTGGCGAACCAACCCAGCACCCGCAATTTGAGCGTTTGATCGAATTATGTCATGAACAAGGCATCCACCGCATCACCATTTCCACCCATGGCTTGCGCTTTATCAAGGAAGAAGCCTTATTGGCGCGTTTGGCGCAATTACAGGCGCGCATTATTTTGTCGTTTGATTCGTTTGACACCGCAACCAACCAGGATATGCTGGGCGGCAATTTCCTGCAGGGCAAGATGCGGGTGCTGGCTTTGTTGGAAAAATACCAGATCGATACCACGCTGCTACCCGTGTTGGCGCGCGGCAGCAACGACCATGAGGTGGCGGCGTTTGTCAAGCTGGCGCTGGAAAAAGATTTTATTCGCAGTGTGGAACTGCACACCATGACTTTTACCGGCCAGGGCGGCTCGCGCTTTGACCGCCGCGCGCGCTATGGCACTTATGATGTGTTGGCCGATCTGGAAGCGCAGAGCAAGGGCTTGTTACGCATCAGTGACTTCATCCCCTCGCCTTCGGCTCACCCGATGTGTTATTTGATTACCTATTTACTCAGGTTGGATGATGGCCGCTGGCTACCCTTTCCGCGCTTCATGCAACGTGCCGATTTGCGTGGCTTGATGCAAGGCAGCCTGTATCTGGAACCCACGCCTGAAGTTGAGCAAGGTTTGCAGGATGTGATTACGCGTTTATGGAGTGGTGAATTTGTCTGTGATGAGTGTGAGCTGGTGCTGGCCAGCCTGAAAAACCTGCTTCAACGCATGTTCGCGCATGGCCTCACGCACGAGCAACGCATGCGCGTGGGCGAGCAAAGTTCGAAAGCGGTGTATGTGCATTCGCATATGGATGAAGAGACTTTTGATACCGACCGCATTCGGCAATGTTGTGTTGGCATTCGCGAGCCGGATGGCAGTAATATACCGTCCTGCGCTTACAATATTTTGTATCGTAATCGTGATCAGCGCTTTAAAATCGTGCCCGATGCGCCGCTGGCGACGCTGGGTAGTGGTAAGCATCCCGCTTCAACTTTCATGATGAAGGTTTTGCCATGAATTCACCCGACACCCGGTTTGCCCTGGCTTCCCGCCTGGCGCATATCGAACCCTTTCATGTGATGGAAATCGGCAAGATGGCAGCCGAACTGCAACAACAGGGGCGCGATATTATTTTCATGAATATCGGCGAACCTGATTTCACCGCCGCGCCTGCGGTGGTGCAAGCGGCCAGCAGCATTATGGCGCAAGGGCAGATGCAATACACGGCGGCAACCGGCATTGCGCCTTTGCGCGCGGCCATTTCGGATCACTATCGGCAAATATATGGTTTGGAGATTGCGCCGGAGCGGATTGTGGTGACGGCGGGAGCCTCGGCGGCCTTGTTGCTCATTTGCGCGGCGCTGGTTGAACCGGGAACCGAAGTATTGATGGCTGACCCATGCTACCCCTGCAACCGCCATTTTGTCGCCGCCTTCGAGGGCCGCGCCACCATGGTTGCGAGTGGGCCGACTGAGCGATTCCAATTGAGCGACGCCATGGTGCGCACGCATTGGGGCGAGGCCACCGCAGGCGTGTTGCTGGCGTCACCATCCAACCCGACCGGTACTTCGATTCTGCCTGCCGAACTGGGCCAGATTGTGCAAACGGTGCGGGACAAAGGCGGGTTTACCATCGTCGATGAAATCTACCAGGGCCTCAGTTACGACGCGCCGCCGTTTTCTGCCTTGTCGCTGGGGGACGATGTGATCGTCATCAACAGCTTTTCCAAGTATTTCAGCATGACGGGCTGGCGCCTGGGCTGGTTGGTGCTGCCGCCTTGCCTGATCGGCGAAGTTGAAAAGTTGGCGCAAAACTTTTTCATCTGCCCTTCTGCCATTGCCCAATATGCGGCCCTGGCCTGCTTTACGCCCGAATCGCTGGCCATTTTTGAGCAGCGCAAAGCCGAATTCAAACGCCGCCGCGATTATTTTGTGCCCGCCCTGCGGGAGCTGGGTTTTTCGGTGCCCGTCATGCCCGATGGCGCATTTTATGTGTATGCCGATTGCAGCGCGCTGCTGTATCCGGGCGTAGCAGACGCCGATCAACTGGCCAAGGCGATTTTGTATGAAGCCGGGGTGGCGGTGGTGCCGGGGCTGGATTTTGGGCCGCATACCGAGAAGCATTACATTCGCATGTCTTACGCTACCTCGCTGGAAAACTTGCAGCAGGCGGTGGCACGGATGCGTACTTTTTTTGCCAGCAAGTTATGAACACCGACCAAGCCGCCATTTTGCAAGCGCTGGATCTGCCGCCTGCGGCGCAGGCACTGTTTCTGGCGCATATTGAGACGTTTTGCCAGCAACACGGCGGCGCAACGCGCTATGCGGATTTACTCGCGCTGGTTGAAGCATATCAACCAGCCAAGGCATAACACCATGCGCTATAACGGCTTACAACTGGTGATACGGCTGGCCGTGGACAAGCTGGGCCAGCCCGAATTACAGCGCTGGCAAGACGCGCTGATTTTGGGCGCGCTGCGCGAAGATGTGCTCTACCTTGCGCCGCGCCATAAAATTTGGGAACACTGGTCCTTCAGCCACTTTTCCGGGCGCTATTTGCCGGGTGGTTTTATCCCGTTTTTTACGCCCAGTGCTGCGGACAAGGCGCAACGCTATTTTGATGCCGCGCTGCGCCACTGGCAAGAGCAGCAAGCGGCCAAAGCCTTTGTGGCATTGGGCAAAGCCTCGCATCTGTTGATCGACATGGCGTGCCCGGTGCATGTGCATCGGGTGCCGCACTGGAGCGATGGGTATGAATGGTATATTGAAGCGCATTATGAGCGGCTGCTCAAACAAGGCTTTGCGGCAGCCATCCCCACGCACTATGCCACACCCAGGGCCACGGTAGCGGGTTTGGCCACCTTCACGCGCCAGTTTGCGCCCGACCGCACGCACCACCACTGGGGGCGCTGGCTGAAAAACCGGGGCTGGCGGCAAACGCACAGCCAAGCCGAGATAGCGCAGCAGGTAGAGCAAATTATTCCGGTGGCGGCGGGGCATTTGGCGGCATTGTATCTGCAATTTTTGCAAGCGGCGAAGGTGGAGCCATGAAACTGAGCGCAACGCAAATTTTCATCCGCATCGTCCTGCCTGCCGTGATTTTTGCGCTCACCATTTTCATGTGCTGGCATTTTTTTGATAGCTTTAGCGGCGGCAGTTTGCGCCAGGTGTTGGCGCATATTGCCACGCTCTCCGGCGGCACCTGGTTGCTGCTGGCTGTGCTGACCTGCGTGTTTTATTTGCTCGATTGGGTGCGCTATGGCAGCGTGTTGCGGGTTTTGGGTTTTAAGCTGACGCCGCAAAATGGCTTGCGCCTGACCAGTGTCAGTTATTTTGTCACCAACCTGACGCCCACCGCCGAATTACACGCGCCCGCCATGGTGTACATGCTGGGGCAGATGGGCGTACCCGCACCGCAGGCGCTGGCGGCCACGCTGACCAAAAGCATTTACATGACGTTGTGGATTTGTCTGGTTTCTTACCTGACGCTGTTTTTTGATCGTAGCATTGCGCTGCCTGCGGCCTTGCAGCACAGCTTGCCGTATTTGGCCTTGCCCTTGCTGGGGATTAGCTTGCTGCTGGCGTGGATTGCCTTCTTCCCCAAGCCCTTGGTGAATTGGAGCCAGCCGCATTTGGCGCGCTTGAAACCGACTTCCTTGCGCCACAAGGTGCTGGCAGGTTTGGTGCATAGTGCCAGCTCGATTGCGCAAATTGGGCGCTCGGGCAAAATCGAGCATGCGCTGTGCCATGTTGCGTCGCTGGTGTTTTTGCTGGTGTATGTGTTGATAGGCTGGATACTGGCCGAGCAGCTTGGCTTTACGCTCTCGTTTTGGCACGCGCTGACGATATTTTCTACCAGCTTGATGATTGCGTATCTGGCCCCGGTGCCGGGGGCGATTGGGGTGACGGAGATTGCGACCAGTTATATGCTGGACCCGCACTTGACGGCTGCGGGGATGGCGGTGAGTTTGAGTTTGCGGGTTTTGTGTTGGTATGGAATATCATTGCCGGGGGCGGTGGTGTTGGTGCGGAGTTTGCGTAACAAAGCAGCAAGATAGCTGATCATGCAAACTCCCCCCACTGCTTGTCATGGCGATACAGGTAATCTGCCCAAGCCACTTACACTCACGCAGTGTTCCTCACTTGGCCAAACAATGCTTACCCACACATCCATCCGCCTGCAATGCCTGCACTGTGTTACGGGGCCATTACTCACTCTTTGGCCTATGCAGTGAGTTCGAATAATCCTTGCCTTTTGCACTATAAAGAGTCGCAAGGCAAGGTTCGCCACTACTTTCGCCGAACAGCGCGCCGGCCTACCATCAGCGAAACCGGACAGGAATCCATTCTGAGAATGCAGCCCCATTTTTAACCATGTGGATAGTAATCATCGCCCAATTAGCTTTCGGACCGCCAGCAACCAACAAGTGGAAGAAATTACGAGGTTCAAGTACCGCAAGCGAACTCTCGATTAGTGGGGGACTATGAAGACCTGACCAAACCACTAACTCATTGGCTTCACCCGCGAGCGGAGTGATCGCATTAATCACTGTTCCATTCCCTCCGTCGTAAAATGGCCCAACCCTTGTAATGGCCCACCCCTCAGCAGTCTCATCTTCGTCCAGTGTCAGCGTTAACTCAACTGGCGAGCTATCTAATGATAAAAATAGTGGGGGACTCGATGCGGGAACTTGCAATATACCGCCAACTTCATAATTATTGATGGATACACGGTTTGCTTGGCCGCTATTATTGGTAATCACCCGATTAATTCCGAGTGTCATTACAACATTCACAATATCTGACGTACTCATACATTACTCCTATTCGATTTTTGGGCTATATAGGGGACCAATCACTGGTTATGCATACGCCAATCAAATAAGCAATTCCATTTGGTACCCACCTAAGAACTATAGGCCCCCAATCACAAGGAAGCGACCACACTTGATAACACTTAACAACATCTGATAACGCCATGCATACGAGAAAAAATAAGTTATAACGACGCTTTGTGTGCAGTCAAACCCTGCCTATCACACATGGTTTGAGTACCCTGGCCGATCAGTGCCGAGGGAAGGACTCACCCATCAACAGATGAAATGAGCACAACGGCAGGCAAGAAAGGAAGAAATATGTATGGCACACTCATTCAGGCACGAAACCAAAGCAAAATGGACGGTGCGGCAATTACCTTGGCCGTTTAACCGTAACGCTCACCAATTAAAACCCACACAGCCATCACACAAAGTGTGATATATTCCCCCCGTTGATGACAGGAATGCTAATCATGCGGATTTTTAAAAATACTTGGTTCACCCGCTTTTGCCGCAAGGAAAACATACCGGATGAAGCGTTGCAGGATGCCGTTTGGCGCGCCAATCATGGGCAAATTGATGCCGATCTTGGCGGTGGCATCATCAAGCAACGCATTGCGCGGGCTGGAAGGGGAAAATCCAAGGGCTATCGCACGATTTTGTTATTTCGTAAAGATGAGAAGGCATTTTTCGTGTTTGGGTTCGGCAAAGGTGAGCAGGCCAATATCAGCAAGGACGAAGAAGCCCACTTCAAGTTGATGGCGAAAGAAATTTTTGGGCTTTCAGACAAGCAACTTGAATTACTAACTGAACGCAAACACTTTGAGGAGTTGACATCTCATGACCAAGAAATATAAAAGCGCGGCCTTTGCCGCGATCCATGAAACCATGGAAGCATTACATGACATTGGTGCGGTGGATAAACAAACCATGCGCGATTTCGATGCGGCTTGTCTCACACCAATCCAACAATTTACGCCCGAACAAATCCGCGAAATCAGGCAACGGGAAAATATCTCACAACCCGTATTGGCACGCTACTTGAATGTCTCAAAAAATCTTATTTCAGATTGGGAGCGTGGCATCAAAAAACCCGGTGGCCCGGCGTTACGGCTGCTTGGCATGATTGAAAAAAATGGCTTGGCGGCGGTTTTTTGAACGGGCAGGCTCCAATGCGCTGCAAGCTCCCGGCAGCAATTGCTTATAGCTTGCGTGTCGCCGCCCCTGTGTCGGGCGCATCTTCGCCAATCAGCAGAGGCGCACCATCTTGCCAAATAACCGCATATTGCCCCAGCCGCCGCTTGCGCTCCAGCGCTTTATGAACCGCCAAACGCAGGCTGTCGAGCATGGCTTGGGCAGCCGGACTGATGGGTGGCGTAGATTGTGTCGTTTGTGTGGTCGCACTTGGGCCGAGCAAAAGATCAAAAATATCGGCGCGTTGTATTTGCCGCTGAAGGCCGATTTGTTCAAAAACCAGTTCGGGCGCATTACCGTTGTTCATGAAGCAGGCAGTTTGATGCACCCTGGACGAAAATAAATGGTGCAGATTGTTCAGGCTTAGGGGAAAGCGCCGTGCAATATCTGCTGCCGGGATGTTGTGCCCACCATGTTTGACCCGCTCGACTACCCGCAAGCGCGAAAATTCTGCATCCGGTAGCGCCAGGTAGATCAGTTCAACACGCCAACCTGCGGCCTTTAATCGATCCACCAATTTTAAATACGTTCTGCCAGCGAGCGTGGTTTCAAAGGCAAAGTCTTGGCAAGCGCTAATGCAGCCTTCAATTTCCCGCAAAAACAAACGGCTGGCGGCCAGCAATCGCTGTTCCGGGGCCAAGGGCGAAAGGCCTGCCGCAATCAAATCGGCGTTGATAAAACGGCGGCATTGCGCCACCGTGGGCAGGTATTCCAGAGCGAAAGTGGTTTTGCCTGCGCCATTGGGGCCAGCGATGATCCAGCAGGTGGGCATTCATCAAACTCCTGTATTTTAATAATGGTGCCGACACTGCGCAATCTTCAATCGTCCATCCTCAACCGCATACACCAGCCGATGCGTTTCATCGATCCGACGCGACCAATAGCCAGTCAAATGATGCTTCAACGGTTCAGGCTTACCAATGCCGACAAATGGGTCGCGACAACAATCCTTAATCAAAGCATTGATGCGTTTCAAGGTCGCCTTATCGGCTTGTTGCCAATACAGGTAATCCTCCCATGCCTCTTGCGCCCACTCAATCTTCATCGCTTGGCTCAATCAACGCATGTTCCACTCCCCTGCCCGCCTGCAAGGCCTGCACCGCCCTGGTGAGCCGTTGCGCATTCTTTGGGCTGCGCAGCAGGTAAGCCGTTTCTTCCAATGCGTTATAGTCCGCCAGAGACATCACTACCACAGGCTCCCCTTTTTGTCGGGTAACCAGAATCGGCGCACGATCCTGCGCCACTTTATCCATCACCGCCGTCAAATTGGCCCGTGTGTAACTGTAGTTAACTGTTTCCATGATTTATCCTCGATTTCCCGGCATCAAATACGTACAAATATAAGTACGGATACTAATGCAGATTTCCAAGACCGTCAAGCTCAGAAAATAACTCAGCAAATGGTGGCTGCGGTGCTTATCGTGCCGGGATTTCGGCTGGTGCCGACGCTGCCCGGACAATCCAGCGTTGGCCAAAATTGTCGGCGTCGTTGGAAACGAGCGGGCGCAGGATGGCTATTCAATCACTTGCAGCAGTATCAGCAATGGTTGGTGACGACGATGCAGGCAATGTGCAAGCCGGATGACGGGATGAATACACGGCTGCGGGCAAAACCCTGTTTACGACTGATTTGGGGCTTGTGGCCTGCTTGCCCACCGGGCCACCCGTTACGCATCTTGCAACGCAAGCTGCGCTTGACTAAAGCGACGCATTTCTTCAATAGCAGCGTTACTTTTGTTCTTTTCAAACTCAGATAGGGGGTAGCGTTCTGCCTCGCTCGCAGTTTCCAAACTAACCTTACCCAGCCCACGCTGCTGTTGCAGGTTTGCCAAACCAGCACGAACAAATTGCCGGATCAGATCAGCTTTGGACAAGCGCAAATCAAAAGCCAAGGTTCGTAATTCTTCATCCATCTCAGGCGGTAAATGTACCGCCCGAAGCACCATTGCACCATGCGTTTCCATTTTTGCCTCCATTCACAACGTCATCACTCAGCAACACTATAGCGCAATTTGTCAGCCTGGCCTTGATGGGTAAGTACCTTCTTCGGAAGAGCATGCGTTCGATGTCGTCAAAGTAGCCTGGTGAGCCGTTGCCAGCAATCTACCCGACAGGCGCTACCCAATTTTCAATGCGCAACCCCTCAATACGCTCAAACTCACGTACATTATTCGTTACCAAGGTGGCATCTTGTGCCAGCGCATGGCAGGCTATCCATAAATCATTCCCACCTATGGGCGTGCCTCTTTCCTTTAAGTGCGAAAAGTGCCGTGCGTAATGTTGGCAAATCGATTCATCCAAGGCAAACAATACGGGAATGATACGGGTAAGTTGCTTGATTTGTTTCAAAACTTGCTCGCGACGCGTGCTGCGCTCAGCGCCTTTGAGCAATTGTGCATAGCTTACAAAAGACATCGCCACACGCACGCTCGGTGCCAAGGCATTGAGACGTTGGGCGATTTCAGGGGGATTGTTTTTCATCAAATAGATGAGGATGTTGGTGTCGAGCAAATAATTCATGATTGAGCAATTTGGCGAGCAGTCAGTTGATCAGAGTGGTGGCCGATCTTGCATCGGTGCCTGATTACTTTGGTTTTCCTCCAACTCGGCCAAGAACTCGGCATCGTTAAATTGCGACAGCAAGGCCATCAAAGCATCACCGCGCTTGGGATGCAGGGGATGGATGATTAAATCGCCGTTGCCATCACGACTAATCTCCACTTCCGTTGCATCAATACGCAGCGCCTGCGGAATACGCACGGCTTGGCTATTGCCATTATTAAAAACACGGGTGAGTTGGCGGGTCATGATAGCCTCCTGAAGAATTGAGTATGTACGAATCTGTATGTACTTTAATGGATCAACCCTGATTTGGCAAGTGAATATGTCAAAAACAAGAACGAAATCAAGAATGGCCCGCG
>CAMBDR010000071.1 GCA_945864765.1 Janthinobacterium lividum
TAAAATCACCCAGATGTATGAGATAATTGACAATTCTTCAAATTGAATTGAGTGAAAGAGTAAAGATTTATGGGTGTTCTGAATATTGATGATTTAGTAAAATCGTTGGGCGATGAACAGCCTTGCGGTGAGGATCTGGAATATGATCCGGAAATGGCTGAACTGTTAAAAGAGTCGGCAGGTAAGCCGGAAGTGCAGTATGGTGATACTTTGGTGGAAGCGGTGCCGCCAGAATGGAAAGCGGTGAAGAAGTTGGCCTTGGCTGTCTCGGGGCGAACGCGGGATTTGCGCGTAGCGATCATTTTATTGCGCTCAGTCATGGCCCTGCACGGGATCGAAGGTGCGACCGATGGCTTGATGTTGGTGCAGCGCCTGTTGAGCGAGCAGTGGGATCTGGTTCATCCTCAGCTTGACCCTGATGATGACATGGACCCGACCTCCCGTATCAATTGCCTTGCTACCTTGGCCGATGGCCCCACTTTTGTCAGAGAGTTTAAAGAAGTTGGCTTTATTACTTTGCCTGGCTTGGGGCCGTTAAATGTGCGCCAGCTTGAGTATTCTTTGGGTGAGGTGGCGGTTCCTGCCGGGAGAGAAAAAAATGAACTGTCAACCATTCAAGCCTCAATGGGTGATATTCCCCCTGAGCAAATGGCACTCGCGGCAGAGCGGTTGGAGGCGGCTTATGGTGCGATTGTCGGGATTGAAAAATCCCTGGAGAGTCGGGTAGGCGCTTCCAATATGCTCAATCTGGATGGCATCATCAAGCCAATCAAGAAAGCGCGTGATTTTATTCGCGCCCAACAACCTGGTGCCGAGCCGATTGAAGAGAGTGCTGATGTGGCTGAAGGTGTTGCTGGCGGTGCAAATGTTGCCTCCGGAGGCGGAAATTCCGGGCGTTCTGTTGCAATTAGTGGCGAAATTGCCAGCCGTGAAGATGTTTCACGCATGATAGACAAGATCTGCACGTATTATTCCAAGTATGAGCCGTCCAGTCCGGTGCCAATACTTTTGCAGCGTGCGAAGCGGCTTGTGCCAAAAAGTTTTATTGAAATAATGGAAGATTTGACCCCTGATGGTTTGGCGCAGTTGCAGGTTATTAGCGGCATTGTTCCACAGAATGAAGAGTACTAAGCGGTATGAGTTGGAGTAAAGGTCTTGGTACCCCTTTTATTGATAAAAGAAGGAAGGAAAAAATTATGGGCAAAGAAAGTAGTCAGAAGTTTGTCGGTCGCAATCGCGCGCCGCGCGTACAGATTGAATACGATGTCGAAGTGTATGGTGCCGAGAAAAAAGTGCAATTACCATTTGTGATGGGCGTGTTGGCCGATTTATCGGGACAACCTACCGATCCTTTGGCTCCGGTTGCCGATCGTAAATTCCTCGAAATCGACGTGGATAACTTTGACGAGCGTTTAAAATCGATGAAGCCACGGGTGGCGGTGCAAGTGCCCAATACCCTGACGGGCGAAGGTAATATGGCAGTGGATATTACGTTTGAAAGCATGGATGATTTTTCACCTGCCGCGATTGCTCGTAAAGTCAATGGGTTAAGTCAATTATTGGAAGCGCGCACCCAGTTATCGAACCTGATGACCTATATGGATGGTAAAACCGGCGCAGAAGAATTGATTGCCAAATTATTGCAAGAGCCGGCATTAATGCAGGCCCTGACGGCAGCACCAAAACCAGCAGACGCATCCGAATAATCCATCATCACAACCCGTAGAGGAATCTTCCATGGCTGAGACCAGTGCAGAATCATTGCAACAATCTGGCGCTACGTATGAAGCGAGCGACTTTGCTAGTCTGTTGCAAAAAGAATTTAAACCCCAATCTGACAAAGCGAAAGAATCTGTCGAGGCGGCAGTGCGTACTTTGGCTGAACAAGCCTTGCATGGTGCCAATTTAATCTCGTCCGATGTCTTGGCAACGATTGAAGGCTTGATTGCCCAAATCGATAAAAAACTCACCGATCAAATTAATTTGATCATTCATACCGACAAGTTTCAGGCGGTCGAAAGTGCTTGGCGCGGTTTGCATTACATGGTGAATAATACTGAAACGGATGAAACCTTAAAAATCCGCGTCATGAATATCTCCAAAAATGATCTCGGCAAAACTTTGAAGAAATTCAAAGGCACAGCCTGGGATCAAAGCCCGATCTTCAAAAAAATGTATGAAGAAGAATTCGGCCAGTTTGGTGGTGAACCATTTGGCACCATCGTGGCAGATTACTACTTCGACAATAGCCCACCCGATGTTGAACTCTTGACCGGGATGGCGAAAATTGCCGCCGCAGCCCATGCCCCCTTTATCGCTGCGGCCAGTCCCGCCGTGATGTTGATGGAGTCGTGGAATGAGTTGGCCAATCCACGTGACTTGACTAAAATCTTCCAAACGCCAGAGCATGCTGCATGGCGTTCATTCCGTGAATCCGAAGATTCGCGTTATGTCGGTTTGGCCATGCCGCGTTTCCTGGCGCGTCAACCCTATGGCATTAAAACCGATCCGGTTGAAGAGTTCAATTTCGAGGAAGATACTTCCGCACCGGGCAGTAAAGGCTACACCTGGGCCAACTCGGCCTATGCGATGGCGGTGAACATCAACCGTTCGTTTAAAGAATATGGCTGGTGCTCGCGGATTCGTGGTATTGAATCCGGCGGTGCAGTCGAAGGCTTGCCCGTGCACACCTTCCCGACCGATGATGGTGGCGTTGCCATGCAATGCCCCACCGAAATCGCGATTTCAGACCGACGCGAAGCAGAATTGGCGGGTAATGGCTTTATGCCTTTGGTGCATAAGAAAAACACCGATTTTGCCGCCTTCATTGGTGCCCAATCGATGCATTCACCCGCAGAATATGATGATCCGGATGCGACCGCCAACGCCAATCTGGCGGCACGTTTGCCCTACTTGTACGCGACCTGCCGATTTGCGCATTACCTGAAATGTATCGTTCGCGATAAAATTGGATCGTTCAAAGAAAAGGACGAAATGGAGCGTTGGTTGACCAAATGGATTATGAATTACGTGGATGGTGACCCAGGTAATTCGAGTGAAATTACCAAAGCCAAGAAACCATTGGCTGCGGCAGAAGTAGTGCTGGAAGAGGTAGAGGGCAACCCGGGGTATTACACCTCGAAGTTTTTCCTTCGTCCTCACTATCAACTTGAAGGCTTGACCGTATCATTGCGTCTGGTTTCCAAGTTGCCTTCAGCAAAAGGCGGCTAATCGGCTGGCTTGTTTGTGAGCGTTGGGCGGTTGTGCCGCTTAAACAATTTTATTTGTAAATTAGAGTCGGCGAATAGTTTGCTGACCGTAACGGGAGAAATAACATGGCAATGGATATGTTCATCAACATGGGTGCCAACATCAAAGGCGAATCCAAAGACAAAGTACAAGGCCCTAAAGGCGATATCGATATTCTGGCATGGAGCTGGGGTATGTCGCAATCAGGCACAACCCATACTGGCGGTGGCGGCGGTGCTGGTAAAGCAAACTTCCAGGACGTTTCTTTCACCAAATACGTTGACAGCGCATCCAATGCACTGATGACTGCTTTGGCCAAGGGTTCGCATATTGCTGAAGTGAAGTTGTTGGTACGTAAAGCTGGTGAAGGCCAACAAAAGTACATCCACATCACCATGAAGCAAGTGATCGTTACTTCCATTTCGATGGGTGGTAGCGGCGGCGAAGATCGTATGACAGAAAATGTCTCGCTCAACTTCGCTGAAGTGAAGTATGACTACACACCACAAGATGCCAAAGGTACGGTGTCTGGCGACAAGACATTTGCCTGGAACATCGAGCAAAACGCAGCAGCTTAATTACTGTTGTTGTCAGATTGCGCTGGCCATGTTTGGTCAGCGCAATTTTCTATTGGATTTTCATAAAATTGGAGTGCTCATATGAAAGCAGAACAGCTCGTTAGTGAAGGCAATCTGGTAGAAGCGCTCAAAGCATTGCAGGATTCGGTACGTAAAGATCCCTCCAACGCGAAATATCGCGTTTTTTTATTTCAATTGCTCTCGGTACAAGGTAATTGGTCGCGTGCACTCAACCAACTCAATGTTGCGGCTGAGCTTGACATCGACACCCTGCCGATGGCGCAAACCTATCGTGAAGCGTTGCAATGCGAAGCCTTGCGCA
The DNA here is from genome assembly GCA_945864765.1 of Janthinobacterium lividum. GTDB lineage: Bacteria > Pseudomonadota > Gammaproteobacteria > Burkholderiales > Burkholderiaceae_D > CAMBDR01. The sequence continues at coordinate 4,150 of CAMBDR010000071.1, forward strand.
GCGAAATTTTTGCCGGCAAACGTGCCCCCCTGGTTTTTGGTGATCCTGCCCCTTGGGTCGTACAATTGCTTGAAGCGATTCGCATTGAAGCTGAAGGTGGGCATGCAGAACAGGTAGCGCAAATGCGCGCCCATGCACTGGAACAAGCCCCCGCTTCCGCAGGCAGCATCAATGGCGAGCGCTTTGAATGGCTGGCTGAAACCGATCAGCGCCTCGGGCCCATTCTGGAAGCCGTGGTCAACGGCAAATATTATTGGATTCCACTGCATCGCCTGCACAAAATCACCATCGAAGCCCCCACCGATTTGCGCGATGCGGTCTGGACTGCCGCCCTGCTTACCTTGTCCAATGGTGGCGAAGCGGTGGCTTTGATTCCAACCCGCTACAATGGCACCGAATTGAGTACCGATTCCTCTTTGTTGATGGCGCGCCGCACCGAGTGGGCAGAATCGAATGGCAAGGGTTTGGGGCAACGTATGTTCGCCACCGACGTGGCCGATTATGCCTTAATGGACATTCGTAGTATTGAGTTTGATACAGTCGAATCTGAATCTGAATCCGAATCTGACACGCAAGGTTAATCATGGCCGAACTTGCCCCCCGGGAGCGATTGCAGCCCTCCTTATTGGATCGACTCACCGATTCTGAACCAGAAAAGGGGGTAGAGTCGCGTGAACGGCGTGTTTTATCGCTACGCACCTTACACCAAAGCGTGTTGCGTGACCTGGCCTTGCTGCTCAACACCACCCGTCTTTTTTACACCGGAGAAAACACCAAAAGCTATCCGGAGGTAGTGAGTTCGGTCGTAAATTATGGTATGCCAGACATTGCCGGCGCATCGATTGCCGGCATCAAAATGAAAGTGTTGGAAGAAACTATCAAGAAAGCCATCATTGATTTTGAGCCGCGCCTGATCGCAGGCACTGTCAGCGTTAAGGCGACTTCAAGAATTCAGGAAGGCGTACACTACAATAAAATTGCATTTGATATTGAAGCCGATATGTGGGCACTGCCTTATCCTGAGCGGCTGTATTTGAAGACCGAACTGGATACGGAAGGGCGCGGATTTAACCTGACTGAAGTGGATCGCCCAAGGTAATTATGAATCCCAAATTTCTACGCTACTACAATCAAGAGTTGCAGCACTTGCGCGAAGTGGGAGGCGAGTTTGCCAAAGAATACCCCAAAATTGCGGGCCGTATCGGCCTGGAAGAGTTTGACTGCGCCGACCCGTATGTCGAACGCTTGTTGGAAGGGTTTGCCTTTCTCGCAGCGCGAATTCAAATGAAAATTGAATCTGAATTTCCGCGCTTTACCCAGCACTTGTCCGAATTGATTTACCCGCATTTTTTGGCCCCGACGCCATCCATGATGGTGGCGCAATTGCGTGCTGATTTAAATAATCCTGCCATGAATAATGGCTTTGTGGTGCCGCGCGGAACGCCTCTGCGTGCGATTGTGTTGGATCAGGATGCTACCGCTTGCGAATATCGCACTGGCCAAGCGCTCGAACTGTGGCCGATTCAACTGCTTGAGGCCAAATTTTTTACCCTGAGTGGCGCGCAAGCTGGCCTGGATGTGGTGTTTCCAAGTCAGGTCAAGGCGGGCATTCGCCTGCGCTTGAAATTGGATGGGCTGCGCCACTTCAACACCTTGCCGATGGATAAATTGTGTTTGTATATTCGTGGCGGCGACGATATGCCGATGCGAATTTACGAAAAAATTCTATCCAATTGCGAATCGGTGTTAGTCACGCCGACCAACCGCCCGGCACGTTGGCATCATTTTTTATCCAAAACCAATATCCGTCGCATGGGTTTTGACGACGATCAAGCCTTGATGCCGGTGGACAAGCGCGGCTTCTCCGGCTATCGGCTGCTGCAAGAGTATTTTTCCTTCCCGCAGCGCTTCATGTTTGTTGAAATTCAAGGTTTGCAAGCGGCTTTTCAAAAGTGCGATGCCAACGAAGTCGATATTTTAATATTGCTCAATCGGCCTGATGTGCAAATGGAGCAAACGCTGGATGCCTCCAATTTTGCGCTCAATTGCGTACCCGCGATTAACCTGTTCCCCATGATTGCGGACCGTTTTGATGTCAATGATGCTCATATCGAATACCATGTGGTGCCCAATCGCAAACATCCGATCGATTATGAAGTTTTCCAGATAACCGGGTGCGATGGTTATGGCGTTGGACTGGAAGCCTTGTTCAAGTACGAATCGTTTTATAACGCCAAAGATCTTGGCACCTTGCATCAAGCCGAATCGTTTTTCCAGGTTCGGCGCGAAAAGCGCAAGCTGTCCGAGCGGCAACGGCGTTTGGGGCCGCGTACCAGCTATATTGGCACCGAAGTATTTTGTTCGATTGTCGATGGTAACGAAGCCCCCTATCCGGAAGAACTGCGCCGCGTCGGTTTGCGTATTTTGGCCACCAATCGCGATTTACCACTTACCATGCCGCTGGGTGTGGGGAATACCGATTTTATTTTAATATTGGACTCGCCCGTGCTGGAAGTGCGCGCCCTGGTCGGCCCCAGCGCGCCACTGCCCTCGTATGCGGAAGGCAAAGTGGCGTGGCGCTTGATCAACCATTTAACGCTCAATTATCTGTCCCTGGTCGATAATGATCCCGAGCAAGGCGCGCTGGCCTTGCGTGAAATGTTAAGTTTATATTGTCATGAAACCGACACAGCATCACAGCGCCAAATCGAAGGCGTGCGCTCAATCAAAGTAGAACGGGTGACGCGGCGCTTGCCAACCCAGGGGCCAATCACCTTTGGGCGTGGTTTGCAAATCACCTTATTGCTCGATGACACCATGTTTGAAGGGGTAGGCCCTTTTTTACTGGGGGCGGTGTTGGAGTATTTCTTTACCCAGTATGCCTCGGTGAATACGTTTACCGAAACTATCATCAAAACCATTTCGCGTGGTGAAATTATGCGTTGGCCTGTAAAGAGTGGATTATGCGCGACCCTATAGCGACCATGGAGCTTGTGCAAAAAGAAGCTTACCGGATGAATTTTTTTGCGGTCATGCGCCTGATCGAGAATGCTTTTCCCGACAAACCGCGCATTGGCGAGTCATTGCGTCCGCGTGACGATGTGATCCGGCTGGGGCAAATTCCGGAAATGCGTTTTCACGCCACCATGTTAAACGGCATGGTGCCCGCCAATGCGTATCGCCCGCCGCGTCTGGAAGTGAATTTTTTCGGCATGTTAGGGCCGCAAGGCCCGATGCCTTTGCACTTTACCGAATACGTGCGCGAGCGTACCCGGATGACACCGCCTGACCCGACCTGGGCGCGCTTTCTGGACGTGTTTCACCATCGTTTTTTGTCGCTGTTTTATCGGGCGCATGCCATTTCCGATCCGGTTATCAGCCTGGATCGCAAAGACAACGACCGCTTCTCCACCTATGTGGGCAGCATGTTTGGTTTGGGCACGCCAGCGCTACAAAACCGTGACGACATCAGCGACTTTGCCAAATTGCATTTTGCCGGTTTGCTCGCCAACCGGATTCGCCCGGCCTCGGGTTTGGTCACCATCTTGCGTGAATACTTCAAGTTGCCGATTCAGTTACAGCAATTTGTTGGCCACTGGATGCGGCTGGACCCGGAAATCCGTTCGCGCCTGGGGGTGCGTGATGCCAGTTGCCAACTGGGCGTGGGCACGGTATTGGGGGAGCGGGTGTGGGATTGCCAGAATAAATTTCGTATCGTGATTGGCCCTTTGGACTATGACGACTATTGCCGCATGCTGCCCAATGGCCCCAGCATGAAGCGTTTGGTGGCCTGGGTGCGCAACTATGTCGATAATTCACTCGAATGGGATGTGCGCCTGATCCTCAAAAAAGAACAAACGCCGCCCCTGAAGTTGGGTGGCGACCCGAAAAGCGGTGTTCGCCTGGGTTGGACTACCTGGGCGCGTTCCGATCCGATGCAAAAAGATCCAAATCAGTTACTTGTCAACCCAACCGCCCGCATGGGCTCAACCACTCGCGAGGATTAAATGGCCGGAATCAGTCGTGCTGCCATATTTGGCAAACTCAATTCCCTTTGTTACCGTTCGATTGAAAGCAGCACCGTATTTTGCAAGCTGCGCGGTAACCCCTATGTCGAACTAATTCACTGGTTTTCGCAAATCCTGCAATTACAGGATTCCGACTTAAGCCGCATCATCAAGCACTATGCGCTCGATCCGGCGGGCTTGGCGCGCGACATGCAAGCGGCACTGGATCGTTTGCCACGTGGCTCTACTTCCCAGGTTGACCTGTCGGATAATCTGGTGAGTGCCGCGAAAGAAGCATGGGTGGTGGCGACACTGATGTTTGGTGAAACGCAAGTACGTTCCGGCCATGTGGTGCTGGCTTTGCTACGTTCCGACAGCTCGCGCCATAGCTTGCTGGCCATTTCCAAGCAATTTGAAAAAATCAAGGTTGACGATTTATCCGATCAATTTGCCAAGCTACTTGGCGCTTCGCCTGAAGCGCTGATGCACGCCACCGACGGCTTTCAGGGTAGTGGCGCAGCTAGCCCCGGCGAAGCCAGCGGTGCTATTGCGCCCGCAGCCATGGGCAAGCAAGAAGCCCTGAAAAAATTCACCGTCGATTTAACCGAGCAGGCGCGCAGTGGCAAAATGGACCCCATCGTCGGGCGTGATGATGAAATCCGCCAGGTGGTGGATATTTTGATGCGGCGGCGGCAAAACAACCCCATTTTGGTGGGTGAAGCCGGTGTCGGTAAAACCGCCGTGGTGGAAGGCTTTGCCCAGCGCATTGCGCGTGGTGACGTGCCACCAAGCTTAAAAGATGTCGAACTGCGCTCGCTCGACGTGGGCTTGTTGCAAGCCGGTGCCAGCATGAAGGGTGAATTTGAACAACGCTTGCGCTCGGTCATCGATGAAGTGCAAGCGTCCACCAAACCCATCATTTTGTTTATTGATGAAACCCATACCCTGGTGGGTGCGGGGGGGGCAGCGGGTACGGGCGATGCGGCCAATCTGTTGAAACCGGCGCTGGCGCGCGGCACCTTGCGCACCGTGGGCGCGACCACCTTTTCGGAATACAAAAAGCATATCGAAAAAGATCCGGCCTTAACCCGCCGCTTCCAAACCGTGACGGTGGATGAGCCGACCGAAGAGCGCGCCATTTTAATGATGCGCGGCGTGGCGTCCACCATGGAAAAACATCATAAAGTGCAGATTTTGGATGAAGCGCTGGAAGCGGCGGTCAAGCTCTCGCACCGTTACATTCCGGCGCGTCAATTGCCGGATAAATCGGTCAGCCTGATCGATACCGCCTGCGCGCGTGTGGCCGTCTCCCTGCATGCCACCCCGGCTGAAGTGGATGACAGCCGCAAGCGCATTGAAGCGCTGGAAACCGAGTTGGGCATTATTGGGCGCGAGCACGTGATTGGCATTGACATTGGCAAGCGCGAAACCGACGCTGCCGCTTTGCTGCTAGACGAGCGCAAGCGTTTGGATGGCCTGGAAACGCGCTGGAATGCCGAGAAGGTGTTGGTGGATCAATTGCTGGACCTGCGCGCCAAGCTGCGTGGTGGCCTCAATCCGGTCGAAGGCACAGGCAGTAATTTGGAAGCAGCGGCAGCCGATGCCGCCAAGGCCGTGGTGGCAGCACCAGCCATGTCCGATGAGGAACGCGCCGACCTGAAGGCCAAGCTGCAAGTGATACAAACCGAACTGACGGCGCTGCAAGGCGAATCACCGTTGATTTTGCCTACCGTCGATTACCAGGCCGTGGCCAGTGTGGTGGGTGACTGGACCGGTATTCCGGTAGGCCGGATGGCCAAAAACGAGATGGAAACCATCTTGAAAGTAGCCGATTTGCTGGCGCAACGCGTGATCGGCCAGGACCATGCAATGGAAATGATCGCCAAGCGGATTCAAACTTCGCGTGCCGGGTTGGATAATCCGAACAAGCCGATTGGTGTGTTCATGTTGGCCGGTACTTCGGGCGTGGGTAAAACCGAAACCGCGCTGGCACTGGCTGAAGCCTTGTATGGTGGCGAGCAAAACCTGATTACCATCAACATGAGTGAATACCAGGAAGCGCATTCGGTGTCCTCGCTCAAGGGCGCGCCACCGGGCTATGTGGGGTATGGCGAAGGCGGTGTTTTGACCGAGGCGGTGCGGCGCAAACCCTATTCGGTGGTGCTGCTTGATGAAGTTGAAAAAGCCCATCCGGACGTGCATGAAATCTTCTTTCAGGTGTTTGACAAAGGCGCGATGGAAGATGGCGAAGGCCGCGCGATTGACTTTAAAAATACGCTCATTATTCTCACCACCAATGCTGGTACGGATTTAATTGCGGGCCTGTGCAAAGACCCGGAATTAATGCCCGACCCCGAAGGCATGGCCAAGGCCTTGCGTGAGCCGCTGTTAAAAGTCTTCCCGCCGGCTTTGTTGGGGCGTTTGGTCACCATTCCGTACTATCCGCTGTCGGATGAAATGCTGGGCAAAATCGTGGTGTTGCAATTGAAGCGCATCAAAAAACGGGTGGAAGCGCGTTACAAGATTCCCTTTGTGTACAGCGATGAGGTGGTCAAACTGGTGGTTTCGCGCTGCACCGAAAGCGAATCCGGTGGCCGCATGATCGATGCGATTTTAACCAACACCATGCTGCCGGACGTATCGCGTGAATTCTTGCAACGCATGATGGAAGGGGTTGAAATCAAGCGGGTGGAAGTGGGCGTGAAGGATGGGGAGTTTAGTTACGCGTTTGAGTAAAAACCCGTAGGGCGCAATGTATTGCGCCATGTATTGCGCCATGTATTGCGCCCTACGGCACTGCCAGACCGCTCAGCGCTTGACCATCACCCAATTCTTGTGCGCCACGCCATCGAGCATAAAGTC
>CAMBDR010000072.1 GCA_945864765.1 Janthinobacterium lividum
GGGCAAAAAAGAAGACGTGACGATTGTTATCTCCGATACGAGGACATCCACGGTTGTGATTTGCCCAGCTTAAGTTGGTTGTCCCGCGCTTTGAGTTGGTTGTCCCGCGCTTTGGTCCCGCGCTTTGCAAATTGCAAAGTAAATTACAACACCCGCGCCAAGCTGAGCCATGCTGTGGACAAGACCGCACAGATTGATCAATACTTGCCCAGACAGGCTAAACCATTGATCTATTTCCCGGTTGAATGGTGTACCATGTTCGTTGCTGGCAACCCTTGAACGCTCACAATAATGGCTGGAGGCAATATGGTAAAAAGTTCAATCCTTTCACTGCGGCTTATTTTGCTGGTTGCGGTCTGGTTCTCGTCCGTTTGCCACGCGCAAATCCCGGCCGATTTCCAATACTGTCGATTACCCGCCCCACCCCATCCTGCTGACAATCAATGCTCGCCTCTCGGTGATCGGGATCGACCGTGCCCAGGCGCGCATGGTGGCGGCACAATCGGCGGCACAAGCGGCCAGTGAAGCCCAACGCGATTCGGTGGCCTTGATCCATACCCAATTGGGTGATGTGGAACACGCCATTGGTTTAACCATTGACCATATTTCGGCCTTGCAAGGCGTATCAGACGGTATTAGCGGCTCTGCCCAAACCATTGCGGAAATGGCAGAAAATATTTAACCGATTCAACTGACTTTCAAGGTGCTTTCCATGACGATCTCATACCTTAAATTGCTGGCAAACAGTGGCATGGCCTTGGCGCTGCTGGGCTTAAGCTGTGCCAGTTTTGCGGCAGACCATGTGGTTGAACAGCGCAATCTGGATTTCAGCATCAAAAAGCTGGCCATTAAAGTGGGTGACAGCGTCACCTTTAAAAATGAAGACAGCGTGGTGCATAACGTGTATTCACTCAGCGACGCCCACACCTTCGACCTGGGTGGCTCGCCCAAGGGCAAAAGCAAGAGTGTCAGCTTCGACAAAGCCGGCACCATCGAGGTCGAATGCGCCGTCCATCCGCAAATGAAAATGATTATCGAAGTGAAAAAGTAGGGTGGAATCAGGGTGAACATCCGTGCCCACGCGAACGGATGGGCCGCGAGAAACTACCATTCAAGCCCAACCATGGAGTAATCTATGCTCTCAAAAGTACCAGAAAACCGCATGCGCATAGTGCGCGCCAGCTTGGCACTGGCATGGCTGTTATTAATCGTTTCCCTGTTCTGGGATCCGCTTACCCTGGCCTGGACCCGGCCCGAGCAATTGGCCAGCCCGTTTCGCCTGAGTGGCACGACGGTCAAGGTACAAGGCCAGGTGCTGGCGCAAACCCCTTACCACATGGGCAACCGCATTTTTTGGACCATGGCCATCCCGCTGTTACCCCTGTTTTTTATGGTGGCCGGGCATGAAGCGTGGCGGCGCATTTGTCCGCTTTCGTTTATTTCACAAATTCCGCGCTATCTCGGTTTGCAGCGCAAAAAGTCGGTGTTAATCCGGCGCACCGGCCAGATCGAGCGCCAACTGGCGTTGGTGAATAGGGACGGCTGGTTGCGCCGCAATGTGTGGTATGTGCAGTTTGGTTTGCTGTTTTTGGCCTTGAATGCGCGTATTTTGTTCATTAATTCCGACCGCCTCATGCTGGCTGGTTTTTTTATCGGCGTGATTGTGCTGGCGCTGGTGGTGGGCTATTTTTGGGGTGGCAAAACCTGGTGCAATTATATTTGCCCGATTGCCATCGTACAAAAAATTTATACCGAGCCACGTGGAATTTTTGAAAGCCAGTCGCATATCACGCGCCAGCCCATCACCCAATCCATGTGCCGCACCAGCAGCCCTGAAGGCGAGCGCAGCACCTGCGTGGGTTGCACCGCAAATTGTCCCGACATTGACCTGGAGCGCTCCTACTGGGAAGGCATTCATGCCCCCGCGCTGCGCCATGTGTACTACGGCTTTTTTGGCCTGGTGCTGGGGTTTTATACTTTTTACTACCTGTATTCGGGCACCTGGGATTATTATTTTTCCGGGGTCTGGACTCATGAACCCGACCCGCTGGGCAAATTGTTTGGCCCCGGCCTGTACATCGCCGGGCAAGCTTACCCGATTCCCAAAATTTTATCTGCACCACTGGTGTTGGCCATTTTTGTGGGCCTGGCCATGCTGCTGGGCAAGGCTTGCGAACTGGCTTACCGCAAGCTACTGGCGCACGCCCACTCCACCCTGAGCGAAGCGGAAATTATCAACCGCTGCCTGTCGTTTTGCGCCTATATCACCATCAACAGCTTTTATTTGTTCGGGGGCCGCCCCAATCTGGCACTGTTGCCGCCTGTCGGGCTGCGCCTGATTGATATTTTGCTGGTGGCACTAAGCACGTTATGGTTTTGGCGCGCCGTGCAACGCTCACCCACGCTGTATCGGCGTGAAAATCTGGCCGCCAGTTTGATGGAACAATTGCGCAAATTGAAAATCGATATTTCGCGCTATGTGGAAACGCCCGACTTAACCCGCCTTAGCCCGGATGAAATTTATGTGCTGGCCAAAACCCTGCCCACATTTACCAGCGAACAGCGCCTGAGCGCCTACCGCAATATTCTGGAAGACTCGATCCGCACGGGCCGCACCGACAGTAGCGAGAGTGTCGAGCGCTTGCGCGAACTACGCCGTGAAATTGGCATCAGCGACGAAGAACACCGTCAGTTACTGGAAGAATTCGGCATCGACAATGCCACCTCGGTATTGAATGCACAAAAATTCGCCTCCTTTGAAAATTGGCTGCGTACCGACAATTATCGCAAGGTGATTGAACCCTTGATCGTGAGTGAAATGGAAAGCGGCACGCCGCTGCACCAGATTTTAACCCATGTGGATATCGGCAAAACCATCACCAAATCACGCGAGCTGTTTCAAATCAGTTCGGACGAACACGCCGAAGTGATGGCCAGTATTACCGGGCGCGGCGGGCTGGTGTTTGAACGGGTCAAGCGTCAAATTGACATCCTGCGCGAAAATGCCGCCTTCAAATTTGCGCTGGAATGCCAGGTACGGCGCGACCCACAATGGGACAAGCTGGCTGGCGTCTTGATTGGGGTGATGCGCCGCCGCAGCGCCGTGCTGGCACAACGGCTGCTCTCGATTTTACGTACCTTGGGCCATTCCAACGAATCGCGCTGGATTGCGCGCAGCCTGTACACCCTGCTGGGGGATGATATTGAGCGTTTGCTGGTCAGCCCGATGAACAATGAATCCGGCTTGAATTATCTGGAAACGCTGGAGCCGGCCATTGTGCGGGTGTTGCGCGGGGGCGTGGATGAAGCAAAGGATGGCGCTGCTGCAAGCGCTGAGCCACATCCGGCGGGGGCAATGAATCCGGTCAGTTTTCATGAAGTGGTGGTCAGCAACGTGAGCTTGCAGCAACGGCTGACCGGGTTATTGGGCGATGAAGACAAAATGGTGGCCGCCGTGGCCTTGACCGCGCTGTCTTTTCTGGATGTAAACCATGCACGCCAAATGGCGCAGGAACTGGCCGCCACCTCAGCACCCACAAGCACGCCAGCCAAAGAGGGCGGCACCAGCAAGAGCTGGCTGTTAAACGAAGCCATCGGCAATATTTTGGGGGGCGACAAACAGGCCAAAAACCAGTTTCCCCAACATGGCTTTTCGATTACCCAAATCCCGGATACTGCCAGTGACCGTAGTGACCGTAGTGACAGTAGTGACAGTAGCGACCGTAGCGCTCATAGCCATGCCGGCCCCGCAGCCACCCATTTCACCAAAGACTATATTTCCATCGGGCGTGCGCCCGACAATGATGTGGTGCTGGTTCATCCTTCGGTGGCACCGTATCACCTTGGGCTGTTCTACGATCGGGGCGCGGTATGGGTCAAGCGGGTTGATCCGTTTTGCTTTTGCTGCCTGAATAATGAATACTGGTATGGTGACTTGATCCGGTTGACCAGTGGCGACAGGCTCAGTTTCCTGCAACCTGGTCAAAATGGGCCCAGCCTGTGTATTGAATGGGCCAAACATGCGGGCGACTACCGCGTGGCCGACTTTGATAATGTCTCGAAACTGTTGTGGCTATCGGCCATCAACCTGTTCAAAAGCCTGGACCTGGCCACCATTGCGCAATTGGCGGCGGTGGCGCAAGTGCGGCTGTACCATCCCGGCACCTGGCTATGCCACAAAGGCGAAGTGGCGCAGGACGCCTACCTGATCCAGTCCGGCTCGGCCGATGCGGTGGATGAACAGGAAGAAGGCAACAGCCATATCTCCACCCTCAAGGAAGGTGATATTGTGGGCGAATTGGGCGTCATTACCGGGCGACCCCGTTCGGCTTCGGTGCGCATCGGCCCGGCCAGCGCCCGCATCGTCACCATCAACGGTGAGCGCCTGCGTAGCCTGATGCGGCAAGACCCGCTGGTATCGCTGAATATGCTGACCATTGTTACCACCTATATACGGAAATAAGCGGAAAATAAGCGGCAAATAAGCCGTCGTCACCAAGTTGCAAAGGAAGCGCAATGGAAAAAAATGCAGGAAAAAATGCAGAAAAAAATGACCAAGACCCGCAGTTGGCGAAATTGTTGTTTCTGCTGTTTGTCTACGTCGCCGACGCCGATGACGCGCTCACCGCGCGCGAAGTGGAACGATTGAACCAACTGATCGACCAACCCGACTGGTGTAGCCTGCCTGCCGTACAAAGTGCCTTGCAGCGGCTTAAACAAGATTATGCCCATTTTTGGCGTGACTACCAAAAGAAAACCCTGGTGCGCAGTACCCCGGCACTGTCTGAGGCTCTGGCAGAGGTATTGCTTGGCATTGGCAACGAAGCCATACCCGCGCTTTGCACCGCCCTGCTCAGTTATGTGAGCGCATTCTCAAGCAGCCATGCGTCCTTACTCTCGTGGCTGGGTATTGCCGCCCAGGTGCGCGCCAAAGTGCAGGCGCTTGATGAGGTGGAATTGCTGCTCACCCGGTTCAGCCACCCTGAAAACAGCAATTACAGCGAACACAGCGAATACAGCGCAGACCATAGCCTCGCGTCCGCCACTGGCCCAACACCGCTCCTGCAAGCGCCCAGCGCATCCATTCTTGGCCAACTCTGGCCCGCCGCCGCGTTGGAATACCAGAGCGAGCAGGTTTGGCAGCGTGGACGCATTCGCCTGCGCTGCGTGGCCGTCATTCCCGAAACCCATGACGTAAAAACCTTTGCCTTTGTGGCCGTGCCGGGCAAGTTATATTCCTACAAACCGGGCCAGTTTCTCACGCTGGAACTGCCGCTGGAAGGCAAAACGGTGCGCCGCAGCTATACCATTTCTTCCTCACCCTCGCGCCCGCATCTGTTGCACATTACCGTCAAGCGGGTACCCAATGGCCGCGTTTCCAACTGGCTGCACGACAACATGCAACCCGGTTTTGAATTTTATGCCTCCGGCCCGCATGGCCACTTCAGTTGCTTTGATGCCCCCAACGACAAGCTCTTGCTGATTGCCGCTGGCAGCGGCATTACCCCGGTGATGTCGATGTTGCGCTGGTTGGCGGACACCCAATCCAACGCCGACATTGTGCTAATCAACAATGTGCGCACCCCGGTTGATGTGGTGTTTGAGCAAGAATTGCGCTATCTGGGCACCCGCCTGGGTCAACGCCTGCGCCAGACACTGGTGCCGGCGCGGGTTGATGCGGGTCAATCCTGGCAAGGCCCGGTTGGGCGTTTCAATATCGACCTGATCAAAATGGTGGCCCCCGACTTTTTGCAGCGCGAAGTGTTTGTGTGTGGCCCCGCTGGCTATATGGAAGTGGTGCGCCAAACGCTGGAGCAACATGGCCACCCGGTACCACATTTTCACCAGGAAAGCTTTGGCGGCGCGCCCGTGGCAGCCACCGCAGCAACTGAAGTTGGCATCAGCGCGCCCGGCGCGGCTACTTTGGCCGCTACGTCAGCCACCACGTCAGCCACCACGCCAGCCATCACGCCAACCACTACGCCAGCCCAGGTCAGCGCCCCCGCCGCCGTCGCTGTCCCCGCCAGCGCCCTGGCCCCGCCAGCCCAAGCTGCCGCGCAAACCGCTGCCGCCATGCCACCCGGCCCCGCCGTTGCCAGCAGCGCGGGTGCTGGCAACATTGAACTGGTTTTTGCCAAAAGTGGCAAAACCGTACAATGTAGCGGCGACGACTTTTTACTCGATGTGGCCGAAGCAAACGGCATTGCGCTGGAAAGCAGTTGCCGTTCAGGCAATTGTGGCACCTGCAAAGTGAAAAAGCTGGAAGGCAAAGTGGATATGGATGAACAACAGGCGCTCTCTGCCGCTGATCTGGAAGACAATTACATACTCTGTTGCGTAGGCCGGGCCAGCAGCAGCAAATTGGTACTTGATGCCTGATTGGATACAGGATGACCCCTACTATGCAGGCAGCTTCCCGGCGCATCAGCAAATTTGCCAAATTTGACCCCTTTTTCCTCTTGCCCGCCTTTGCCATCATCTTGCTGGGCGGCTTGTGGATGGCGGTGTGGCACCAGTTGCACGAAGAGCGGCAACTGGCGCGTCATGCCACACTGGCCAAAAGCCAGGCCTTGGCGCACACCTTCGCCGAAACCAGTTTGCGCATTTTACAACAGGTTGAGCATGCCTCTTTGCTCTTCAAAATCCGCCATGAAGAATCCGGCGGCAAGCTCACGCTGGCCAATTTCATGCGCAGTGACGGCGCTTACAACACCGAATTACCCACCGACACCGACCTGGTACTATCACTCTACGATGCCAAGGGCAACAAAATTGAAAGCACCCTGCCGTATGACCCGCTGAATGTGGCCAAGGACGCCTGGTTTTTGGAACATGCGAATCGGCCCAGTGGCAGTGTGGTGATTACCCGGCCCTTGACTGCGGCAAACCAAAAGCGTGGCAAGCCCTGGCTGATCAGAATCTCGCGTAGCCTGTTTGTGGATCAGGGCAAGTTTGTTGGCGTGTTGGTGGTGGAGCTGGACCCATCGCAGTTTGTCGATCATTTTGACAGTATCGATATGGGCCAGCAAGGCGCGGTGGTGTTATTTGCCCCGACAGAAAAGTTGAGTTTGCGCCGTGTTGGTGAAGAGTTGGTGGCCAGTGACGCCATGGTGTTTGGCGAGCAGCCTGCGCCTGGCAGCAAACTGGATGATGACGTGAACAGCAGCAGTTTGCGCAAAGCCATGAATGCGACGGTGGAGCAGCGCTTTTTGCAGCATCCGTTTGATGCCGTGACGCGCCTTTACGCGGCGCGCCCGCTGGCAGAATTTGGTTTGGTGGGTTTGGTGGGTTTAACCGAAGAGCAAGCGTTGCAACAATACCTGCGCCATGAAAGGCGCTACCAGATTGGCGCTGCCATCATCACCCTGTTGATTTTATCGTTTATTGCGCTGTTGATGCGGCAAAGTCGGCGTTTGAAGGCGGCGATCAGACAGGTGCGCGAGAGCGAAGCGCGTCTGCACACGATAGCCGACAACATCCCGGCCATGGTGGCCTATATTGACGCCGAACAGCGCCACCGTTTTCACAATGTCGCGTATGCCCGTTATATTGGCCCCGACAGTGAAGAGGCGCTGGGCAAAACGGTGCAGGAAGTGGTGGGCGAAGAGCGTTACCGGTTTTTTAAACCCTATATTTTGCGGGCTTTGGCGGGCGAAGCGCTGGAATATCAGCAAGAGAGTGAAGTGGATGGGGTGTATCGCTGTTTGGAGAGTCATTATATTCCGCAGTTTGCGGTGGATAGCCAGCAGGTGTTGGGTTTTCATGTAATGCGGCAAGACATTACCAGTAAAAAGCTGGAAGAAATGCGCTTGCAGCAATTGGCGCAAGTCGATGTACTCACCAGCTTATGCAACCGCGCCGGGTTTCAACTGCGCTTATCGGATGCGATGCAGCGCAGCCGCCATAACCACAGCCTGTTGGCAATTTTATATTTGGATGTGGATCACTTCAAGCCCGTGAATGACAATTCTGGCCATAAGGTAGGGGACGCCTTGTTGCAGGCATTTTCGCAGCGCCTGTTGCAGGTGTTTCGCACCAGTGACACGGTAGCGCGGCTGGGGGGTGATGAATTTACCGTGATCATGGAAAACCTGCAAAACCGGGACGATGCCAAAAACCTGGCGGCCAAGGTGGTGGCGGCGATGCAGCCGATATTTGAACTGGAAGCCTCGGGCGGGGATGTCTCGATGCTGGTGGAGGTGCAGGTATCGGCCAGTGTGGGGCTGGCGTTTTACCAGGGCGAAGGGCAAAGCGCGGAAGAGTTGATTCATGAGGCGGATATGATGTTGTATCAGGCCAAGCGGGGTGGGCGTAATCGGTTTGTGGAGAGTGCGGCTTAAGCGCTTGCGTAGTTCAACTGATAAAAGATGGCCACTTTCGATAAAACGTGACCAATGTTCTGATACAGCAGGTATAATTGCCCGGATTGTGTCGGTTTTTGCGATTCTGCCGGAATGGAACGGACTTTATGCCTTGTCTATTCAACGTAGCGCGTTTCTACCCCGCCATCCCAATTTAAACGCGTTCCCCCAAACCATGTGAGCCGACATGCCCAGCCCCAGCCAATTTACCCTTCTTACGCAACGCCGCTTTGCGCCGTTCTTCTGGACCCAGTTTCTGGGTGCACTCAACGACAATATATTTAAAACCGCACTCATCACGGTGCTCGTGTTCCATACACTGGAATGGACCACCTTGCCGGTTGGCCTGTTGATCAACCTGATTCCCGGCATTTACATGCTGCCTTTTTTGCTGTTTTCAGCCAGTAGTGGGCAGTTGGCCGACAAACTGGACAAAGGGCGGCTCACGCGCATCGTAAAAACCATCGAAGTTACCATCATGGCCGTGGCCGCGCTGGGTTGGTTTTCCCACAGCCTGTGGCTTTTGATACTGGCGGTGCTGGGTTTGGGCTTTCATTCCACGTTGGTGCGCCCGATCAAATTTTCTTATTTGCCCCAGCATTTGACGCTCACCGAATTAACCGGTGGCAACGGCATGGTGGGCATGGCAACCTTTGTCGGCATCGTTTTGGGCCAGGTACTGGGCGGCCTGCTGGTGCTGATCGATGCCCGGCTGGGGGGCGTCGCACTCGTGACGCTGGCGCTGGCGCTGGCGGGCTGGGGCTACAGCCGGGCCATTCCGGCTTCGCCCGCACCCGCGCCGGACTTGAAAATCAACTGGAACCCGCTGACCGCAACCATCACCAATTTGCGTTTTTGCAGCCAAAATCGGCCCGTGTTTTTATCGTTTTTGTTCAATTCCTGGTTCTGGTTTTATGGCGCGATCATTCTGGCGCAATTTCCGCTCTACACCAAAAATTATATGCATGGCGATCAGGACGTTTTTGTGCTGCTACTGACGATGTTTTCGCTGGGCGTGGGCGTGGGCTCGCTGCTGTGCGAGCGCCTGGCCGGACGGCGGGTGGAATTGGGCCTGACGCCGCTGGGTGCCATCGGCATGTCGCTGTTTGTGCTTGACCTGTATTTTGCCAGCAACGCCTATGCCACCGCCTGGGGCCAGCGCCAGATGGTGAATTTGCCGCCGAATTTGCCGCCGAATTTGCCGCCGAATGTGCCACTGTTGCACATCGGCGCATTTCTGCTGCAGGCAGGCAGTTGGCGCATTTTGTTGGACTGTGCTTTGCTTGGGGTTTTTGGCGGTATTTACATTGTGCCGCTGATTGGGATGATCCAGACCCGTAGCGACAAAAACCATCTCTCGCGCAGCGTGGGCGGGGTCAATATTTTGAATTCGCTGTTCATGTTCGTGGCTGCCGTGGCGGGCGGGGTCTTGCTGCAACGCGGCTTGACGGTGCCGCAACTGTTTTTGCTGGTGGGTGTCTTGAATGGCCTGGTATTGTTATGCCTGTTTTATTTTTTGCCGGAATTTTTGATGCGTTTTGTGGCATGGCTTTGGCTCACGCTATTGCACCGGGTGCGCACCACCAACCTGGAAGTGATTCCCGATCAAGGCGCGGCCTTGTTGGTATGTAACCCTATCAGTGCGGCCGATGTGCTGGTGATCGGCGCGCTCAGTCCACGCCCGATTCGTTTTGTGGTCGATGCGGTCAACTCGCCGCTACTCGCCTGGCTGTTGCGCCGTTCCGGGGCGATCGGGCTGGATGCGGGTGTGAAGCAGGGCGATGCCATGCTAGAGGCCACGCTAGAGGCCGCAGCGGCTTTGCAGGCAGGCGAACTGGTTTGCATTTTTGAGCAAGGCGCATCCCATGCCATGGCGGCTGATCCATTCCAGGCCCGTCTGGCGGCGATTTTGGCACGCTGCCAGGTGCCGGTGATACCGATGGCGCTGTCCGGCTTATGGGGCCGTTTCGCCGCACCCACTGCCAACCCCCCTCCGGGGCGTGCATGGCGGCGCGGCGTGCGCTCGCGGCTGGATTGGGCGCTGGGCCAAAGCGTGGCGGCCGAGCAGGCCAGCGCGGATTTGTTGCGGCAGCATGTGCTGGCTTTGCGCGCTGCAAATGGTTCTCATCAATAGGTTCGCATCAATAGGTTCTCATCAATCATTAAAAATTTCCCTGAAAGATGCTCATGAAAAAACCATCACTGCTTGCGACCAGCGCCGTCGCACTCGTTGCTGCACTTGCGGCATTGGCTGCGGCACCATTGCAAGCGCAGCAAGCGCAGCAAAGCGCGAATCTGACGATTTATGGCGTGCTCGATCTGGGCCTGCATATGAGTAATAATGGTGGCACCGACCCCAGCGTGAAACTGGCCAGCAGCATCGCCGGTGGTTCGCGCCTGGGGGTGCGCGGGGTGGAAGATTTGGGTGGCGGCTACCAGACCATTTTTACGCTGGAAGGCCGCATTGAACCCGACACCGGGCGTATTTCGGCGGGCAATCTCTCCAGTAACCAGGGTTTTGCCCTGACCAGGGGCATGGAAGCCTTGCCCGCCCCGGTGTTGAATCAGGTGCGCGCGGGCCTTA
>CAMBDR010000073.1 GCA_945864765.1 Janthinobacterium lividum
GGTAAAAACCATTGCGCGCGATGGTGAAGGTGCCACCAAGCTGTTGCAAGTATCGGTGAATAGTGCGCGTGATGATGAACAAGCCAAACGCGTGGCCAAAGCGGTGTTGAATTCACCCCTGGTAAAAACCGCCGTGCATGGTGCCGACCCCAATTGGGGACGGGTGGCCATGGCGATTGGCAAGTGCGAACAAGACCTCGATATTTTGCCCGAAAACACCCGCATTTCCTTCGGCGCAATGGAAGTCTACCCGCGCCAATTGGATGCCGTTGCGCTGGATGAACTCAAACAAACCTTGCGCCAAAATGAAGTGCTCATTCAAATTGAGCTGGGTATCGCAAGCGGCAGTGCTACCGTGTGGGGCTGCGATTTGTCGGCTGAATACGTCAAAATCAACGGCGAATACACCACCTGATCTTAGAAATCTTAGAAGCTGGCCGCTTTGGCTGGCCCGGGCAATTTCGCCAAAGGCACCCATTTGGCCAACAATTTGGCCAGGGTGCCATCGTTTTTCATGGCATCAAACGCCCCTTGCCAGGCAGCGACCATCTTTTTATCGTTGCCTTTTGAATGGGCAATATACATTTGAACCGTATTAAACTCCAGTAGTACCTCATAGTCTTCCGGCTTTAGTCCAAGCTCGGTCAGTTCGTGCTGATAGCTCAGGTTTGAACCGACCAGCACTTGAATCCGGTCAGCCTCCAGTTTTTTGACGTTAACCGCATAGTCTTTCACTCGATCCAGATTAGCAAACCCCTGCGCTGTCAGGTACTTATCCCAGGCATAATCCCGAACGACACCAATGCTTTTCAATTTCTTGGCATCCCCCAGGTTGGCAATTTTTAATCGGGATGATTTCTTTGCCACAAAAACCCAACCATTTTCAATGATGGGGCCCACCCACTGAAAAAGTGGCTCCCTTTCCTTGGTTCTGGTCATGGTAAACACCACCACGCCGGTGTTCTCGACGATGGTGTCGTAGGCTCTGGCCCATGGGTAAATTAAAACCGGGTCCTGGTTTTTGAGTCTTTTTTGAATTTCTGCAACCACGCCCACACCATAACCGGTCGGTTTTCCATCTGCCCCGGTCAAACTATAGGGTGGGTCTTCCTCGGTTAATATTTGCAAGCCTTGCGCTGCGACGGGAAAGACAAAAAATATTGCCCATAAGGCGATCATTACCAAACCAAATAGGATCCGTTTCATTTGAATCTCCTCAGGTAAAATCAATGCGTCCAGCGACGCGGTTAAGCAACCATGCCAGACAGTTTATACCCGGCAACCATGCAGCGCCAAGAAAGCGCCATAAAAGCGGGCCGAAAGCGGGATGATTTTTTAAGCGACATGGGCGGTGAGGCATTTATCGCCCCGCGCCCCGTGATTAAATGATGAGTTGATTAAAGGCGCTCGCCAGGTGTGAGGAAACTGACTGCGATTATTCACAACAGCACGACGATTGTTTTGCCAACTTGCTGGCTGACTGATCGGGTTCCTTGTTATGAAACAGGTCAGTCAGTGGGCAGGGCCGGCATGAGCCGCCCCGCTATGGGCCTGATGCACCTTTTAGCAAGGTGTTGGCGTAACTTTGCGCAAGGTATTGATTTGAATATGCGGCCAGCGCGTGGTTTGGCCGTTGGAACCGAACATAAACTCAAAGAAAAGAATTTGCTCATATTGCAGTTGCAATACTTCCTCGCCATCTTCTATCACCGTTTCCAGCCACATATTCAGCGTCATTTCGGTGACATTGGCAAACTTTTGCACAAACGGGGTGTTTAAAATCCCGCCCTGCGGGCCGCCATCATGCTTGCTGCTCAATTGAATCAGCGTGTATTTTTTAATGTTTTGATCCTTGATCGCGTCACGCAGGCGCAAATCCGGGCGTACCGAATACGGGTAGTGCGGGTCGGCCACAATCCGCTGAAAATAGGTCAGGTTGCCATCCGGCTCGGTGACCGGCAGCGATTTGTCAAACGCCCAGGCCGGTGCCGGTTCATCCAGATTGATCGGGGTGCGAACGTTCGGTGTAGGGCCGGGCTGCTCCATCAATGCGCCCGCACCCATGCTGGGGGAAACCGCCAGCGGCGACGCGGCCAGATCGGGCCCGTTGGCAATCTGGAGCGCGGGCCAGGACTTGACAAAGGGTTCGGTCCAGCAATCGGTGCCGGTTGGGTACGGTGGTTTGCCTGCCACATCCTCCTTAAAGCTGCCGGTTAGCAAAATCGAGCTGCCGTGCGGAATGGTGCCGCTACGGGCAATCGAATACGGTGGGACGAAATTGGGGCCATTCGATCCGGCACCAATCGCCATGCCCGGATAACCATTGTCTTCAATGATCGATTGCTCATCAGCCGGATGGTTGTACATTTGATTGAGCCACAGATACATGCCGTCTTCTTCGTGGATGCCAACGCCATCGCTCACGCGCTTGATGCTTTGGTTGTATTTCAGTGCGCCAATAAACTGCTCATTGGTGCCGCCACGATTGCGTACCCCGCCATCAACCGGGGTAAAGGTCAGCTCTTCGGTATAGTCGTCACACAAAAAGTGGAAAATGCCGAAAATGGTTTCGGAATTGGTGCCCGGCGAAGGCATGCAGGTGGTATGCAAGCCCCAGCCAGTGTTGTTTTTGGTTGGGTTGTAGTTGGCCCAAGTGCCTTCAAGTTGCTGCAAAATGCCGTAGTTGGCCGGTTGGGTGAGAACCGCATCGGTATAAGCAGGATAAGGGGGTGTGGGCGTAGTAGGAATTGACATCGTTGACCTCTCTTTAAAAGAACCATCAAGAGAGCGATGGTACGCGGCCAATACGCAAGCCGTCAAGTCAAAGCAGGTATCAAACTGGCCGATTTGCATCAAAATACCACGTTCTACGCCTGCAATCACAACACTGAATCATCACGCCGCCGCCTGTCCCTGGGCAAATACACCAAAAACGTGCTCCCCACCCCCTCCTCGCTTTGTACTTCAATCCGCCCCCGGTGCTTTTCCACAATTTTTTTGGCCGCGTCCAAACCCAAACCCGCCCCTTCGCCTGCCGCCCGGGTGGTGAAAAAGGGTTCGAAAATTCGGCCCCGGATTTCGTCAGCAATACCGCAGCCGGTGTCGCCAATCAAGACCACCACTTCATTGCCAGCTTGCTTGATGCTGACAGTCAACCTGCCCTTTTGCATCATGGCTTGCAAGGCATTTAAGATGAGGTGGGTCCAAAGCTGATTTAATTGCTCCGGCTGGCCGTAAATGGGCTGGACTGGCTCGAACTCACAGACCAGTTCGGCTTGCTGCGTAATCTGGCTCTGGTAGAGCGCCAAAACCGCTTTAATGCCTTCTTCCAGATCGGTGGCTAACATCCCGCCACCCACGCCCGTGGGCGAGAAGGCCTTGAGTGTGCCAACGATTTTATTCACCCGGGCCACCGCCATGCTAATGGCCAGCGTGCCATTGTCAATTGCCGCAAAGTCTTGCGCCGTCGCGAGGATGGACTCCACCTCAGGGTGGCGCAACAAGGGCAAATACGCATCCAGCGTGGTTTGTGCATTCAACTGGATTACCACGGCAGCCTTGGCACGGGCATCACTGATCCCGTTTGCCTTCAATTGCCGCGCCGCCTCAACAATGGCTGAACGCTGCTCACGCGCGCTCGCCATTTCTCCCGTTACGCTGCTATGGCCGACCAATTTCATAAATAAATCGAGCATGGTTTGATCCAGCATATCGTAGAGTATCGGCAGTTTCACCTTCAGCTCGGCAAAGGCCGCCGCCATCGATTGTCCGCAGGATTTGACCGCGCCCATCGGCGAATTCAACTCATGCGCCACGCTGGTCACCAATTGCCCCAGCGAGACCATTTTCTCAGCCTGGATCAGTTGGGCCTGGGTGGCGCGCAAGTCTTGCAAAGTCGCTTGCAGGGTTTGATTGGTTTCCAAAATTTCGCGCTCGGCTTGCTTGCGTCGGGAGATATTTTCCACTACCACCACAAAGCCTTGCGCCAGGTCGCGCGGGTCAACCGCATTCACTTGAATCAGCACCCACCTTAGCGAGCCATCACGGTGGCGCAACTGGCGCTCCTGACTAATCGGCTTGCCTGACGCCAGTGTCCTGGTGGCTTCCTGAATGAATGGCTCCAAGGCCTCCCCCGGCGGAAAAAATTTCATGATGCCTTGCCCCAGCAATTCCTCCAGCGTATAGCCCGAGGCTTCCCAATAGGCTTTATTGACATGGGTGTGGCGAAGTTGTGCGTCCAGCAAGCTGATGCCAACCGGTGAGGTATCCAGAATCGATTGCACCGTCGCCAGTGACTGCACCAGTTGGCGCTGCGCCAGATCAAGCTTCTTATTCAGTTTGGCCAGCTTGCGGTTCCAGACGATCACGCCCAGCAGCAGCAATGCCGCAGCCAGACCCATTTTCCACATCAAAGTATAATCAAACCCCTGTTCTACCCGCACCGAAAGCCAGCGATTAATCGCGTTTTGCCGTTCCTCCGGCGGCACGGCATCAATGGCCAATTGAAACAGATGGCGCAGCAAGGGCTCGTCATTGCGCGTGGCGAGCGAAATGGCCCACTTTTCATCCAACTGCCCGGCCACTTTGATATCGACCATCCCTTGGGTTTGAATTAAATACACCACCGCAGGCAGCGCATCAATCAAGCCGAATAGCTTACCCTCTTGCACTTGCTTCAAGCCTTCCAGCGTGTTCGCCACTTCCACCAGACGAATGCCGGGATAGCGCCGCCGCAATTTCTCGCCCAAAGAATAACCCTTGACCACGCCGAAGGTTTCTTTCAAAACAGCTTGAAGATCCGGAATATACACTTGCCGATTATTGGTCACAATCGCCGCTGAAAAAGACATATACGGCGTGGTGAAATCCATGGTCGCTTTGCGTGCCGGTGTTTCCTCTGCCGCCGAAATAATGTCGCACTGATGGGCATTAAACAAATTCAGCGTTTCCTGCCAGCTTTTGGAGGGCACCAAGGCCAGCTTAACGCCCAGTTTTTGGGCAAACCGCTGCGTTAAATCGGCGGCCACGCCCTGGTGTTTGCCTTCGCTGTCAATACGCTCAACCGGCATCCAGTCGGGGTCCACACACATCCGGATATCGCCTTTTTTGCGCAAATAAGCCCGCTCTTTCGGCATCAACCTGAGTTGCAAACTGGTCTGGGGCTTGCCGCCCTGGCTGTCTTCGATCAGCATGCCGTCAAGTCGATCAAGCGATGGGGCTTCCCCCGCATGGACGAAGGACTCGCCCATGCGGCGTATTTTATCGCCATCGATACTGCCAACCGGATATACTTTGGGCAATATCAGCCGCGCGGTTTGTTTGGCTTCAAATTGCAAGGCGGCACGGCTCCGGTTTTGGCTGTTGTATTTGCGCAGAATCAGATCGATGATTTCTTCCTGGTGCGCCAGCGCATAGACCCAGCCCTGGTCGCTGGCCGCTTTGAAGGCGCGCACCACTGCCGGATTGTCGCGCGCAAAGCGTTCCGAGGTCACCAGATTCACGTCATAATACTCAACGTCATAATTGTTCGGGTCAATCACATTGTAGGGTATGCCCGATTGCTGAAGTTCGAAAATTTCGTTGGTCAGAAACACCGCCATCGCATCAACCCTGCCAGAGATAAAGTCTTGAATATCAAAACTGGGGGGAACCAGGCTCAGTTCTGCCTTGCTGACGCCAAACTGCTTGAACATGGCTTTGAAAGCGATGCTATCGAGGTCGCCCGAGGCCGCCATCAGGCGCTTACCCTTCAGGTCGCCCGGCAAGCGAATTTCCGGCCTGGTCACCATCACCAGTGGCGAGCGTTTGAAGTAGTTGGAGAGCATTATCACCGGCGCACCTTGCAAGCGTTCACCAATCACAATCGAGCCGCGTGTCATGAAGCTTGTTCTACCCTCAACCAGATCGTTGATATGACTGGAATTGGCTCCTGCCTCGACCAACTCAACAGAGAGGCCCGCTTGCTGATAATAGCCTTGTTCCTTGGCGGCGTAAAAACCGGCGAATTCGAATTGATGTTTCCATTGCAGTTGCAATGTCACTTGGTTGAGCATTGCCTGGCTGTGGGCATCCGCCACACTCACCCCTGGTGTACCAAGCAACACCAGTGTTGTGGCGATCCATGACAGGAGGCAGCGAAGGCTCCGGGAGCGAAGAAGGTGGGAGAGCAAGGTCATGGCGTTCAATTCAATTCAATTCAATTCAACTAAACCAAACTAAATTAAATTAAACTAAATTCAATCCAGCTTCCAATTGTAATCAAACTTAACCCAGGATTGAGCTGGCGCGCCATCTTTGGTGCCCGGCTTAAATTTGCAGGCGCTAATCGCTTTCACCGCCGCCTTGTCCAGATTTTTGAAGCCGCTTGATTTCTCCACTTTCGAATCCACCACCGCACCATCGACCCCCACTAAAAACGACAGTGCTACCACGCCTTGCTCTTCATTCAACAAGGACGCTTTTGGGTATTCTACTTTACAGTTTTTTGCATCAAACACCGGTGCCGTTTCTGCCGCCCACGCCACCCCAACCACACCGCCCACGCCGCCCGCACCAATGATCAGCGCCATGGCCAGCCCCCAACACCGAGTAGTTTTCATGACATTTTCCCGAAAAGTTGATCTGCTCTGAGCGCCCATTCTACAACATCCGATGGCTTAGTTATCTGATTCGTTAACTAATACGCTGCACTCTTGGAACGGGTCGATAATTGGCGGGATAAAGAACTTTGCCCCAAACCATGGGCTTCTTCCTGGTCAGTTAATTTAAACACACTCACCACCTCGGCCAAATCCCGCGCCTGATCTTGCAAACTTTGCGCCGCTGCCGCCGCCTGATCCGCCAGAGCGGCGTTTTGCTGGGTCATGCCTTCCATGTCAATAATGGAATGATTCACTTGTTCGATACCCATGCTTTGCTCTTCGCTGGCATTGGCAATTTCACTCATGATGTTGGTAACCCGCTTGACACTCTCCACCACTTCGCCCATGGTGACCCCGGCTTGCTGCACCAATTTGCTGCCGCGCTCCACTTCTTCTACCGAATCACCGATCAGGTTTTTAATTTCCTTGGCCGCCGCTGCCGAGCGTTGCGCCAGGTTGCGCACTTCGGTGGCCACCACCGCAAAACCGCGCCCTTGTTCCCCGGCGCGCGCCGCTTCCACTGCCGCATTCAAGGCCAAGATATTGGTTTGAAATGCAATGGAATCGATCACGCCAATAATATCCGCAATTTTATTGGCCGATTGATTGATCGAACCCATGGTTTGCACCACGTTGGAGACCACGGTGCCGCCTTTTAAGGCCACATCCGAGGCACTGGCGGCCAACAAATTGGCTTCCCGCGCATGCACCGCGTTTTGCTTCACGGTTTTGGTTAAATCATCCATGGCCAGGGCAATTTTTTCCAGTGCCGTGGTTTGCGCATCGGTACGGTGTGATAAATCGGCATTGCCATCGGCAATTTCATGCGAAGCCGTACCGATCATTTCGGTGCCCACCCGCACTTGCCCGACGATACTCACCAAACTGTCACGCATGCCTTTCATTTCAAGCAACAGGCTGTCGGTATCATGGGGCTTGGTATCAATCGCAATCACCAAATCACCATAGGCGATACGGCTGGCAATATGGGCGGTATATTCGGGTTCGCCCCCCAAGCGGTTTAACAAACCACGGGTAATGACCACGGCCGCCGCGATCCCCAAGGCCAAAGCCAGCGCGCCCAGGCCCAACATGATGTTACGCGCGGTTTGAAACGCACTCGATGCTTCGCCTTGCACCTGGCCATTGAGTTTATCTTCCAACGCAGCCAGTTTATCCAGCGTTTCCATCCATTTTTTTTGTGCCGGGCGCACTTCTTTGCGCATGATTTTAATCGCATCGGCAGGTTTATTGTCTTGCCAGGCGAGTGAGGCTTTTTCAATGGCCGGCATGGCGACCGACTGAAATTGTTTAATTTCAGCCAGGAAGGCTTTTTCTTGCTCCGAACCTTCGGCGGCAAATTTGGCTTCCAGCTTTTTTTGCGCCTCATCATACTTGCGGGTAAATTCTTTCACCCTGGCCATTTCCGGTCCCTTGTCATCACCCTCGCCCATCAGGGTGATGGTGCGCAAGGCCATTTCACGCTGGCTAATATTGGCCTCCATATGTATCACCAAACCGGTCACGGCATTGTTGACGCGCACCACCCTGTCCAGACGGTTTTGAATCTGTGCCATATTGTTAATGCCAAGACCAATTGCAGCCACCAGCAATAGCAATACCAAGGCAAAGCCCAAGCCTAAACGTGTTCCCACTTTCAGATGTGCCAAATCCATTTCGTCCCCCAACCCTCGCCAAGTCAATCAATTTACCCACAAAATTGATTATAGGCGCAGATTTTGCTCAGGAACAATCAAAAACCGTTCACGTGGCCCGAATCCGGCGCTTTTTTTTATGGCTGCGCGAACCCGACAAATAACTTTTCTCAATCTACTCTTTTTTTTCAAAACAATACTATTTTGATTTGCTTTTCGCGCCAGCGCGACGCGCCAAACGACCCAATTTGCCACACCCCCGGGCCGCCGCCCCCCCATACCACAGCACACAAGCTACAACGCAAAACAAAGCGCGCCCCAGAGCAGTGCACATAATTGTATAATCCTCGCCATGCGCCGATTCACGCACCTTCAAACACAATGGACATTCCCAATGAAAACATTGCTATTGCTCATTCTCATGCTGCAAAGCCGTATCATCAGCATCACCAACTTTACGCATTGGATTTGCCATGAGTAAGTTGGCATGGCGCATCAATACCAGTGCGCTGTTATTCATTTTGCTACTGGGCGGCTATTTTTGGTACACAATCAAGCGCCCACCTGCGGTGGTTATGCCCGCGTCCGGCCTGTTGAATCAATCCAGCAATCACAAATATGATCGTGCTTTACGCGCCTCAATCCGCGCGTTTCAGGTGCGCAGCCAAATTCAGTTGGGCATTATTCTGCAAAACCATTTGCCCGCAGGCATGTCAATTGACGACCAGGCTACATTGAACTTCAAAGACTTGCGCCTGGGCCAACAAGAACGACATCAGGCGATTTTATTGATTTGGTCCGAGCAAGAGCATTTGTTTAAGCTTGAAGTAGGCCGTGAATTGAAATCGGCCTTTCCGGACGCCTTATGTCGCCGTGTGGAGCAATCGGCACGCGCGTTTATGTTATCGAATGGCCCGTTTGTCCAGCGTGATTTTTTAACTGAAATCATCGCCACCTTGGGTACACACTATTTGGCGTACAAAAAAAGCGGCCAATCCGGTGAAATACTGCTACCTGTCCCCAATAACAACCACGCCCTGACCCAATATTTTTCTGCGGCTGGCAGTGTGGTCGGGCGCGGTTATGCCGCCACCGCCGAGCGGGTACGGCGCGAACTACCGCCGTTGGTGCCCGAGCTGGCGCGCGCAATGCAGCCCGACAAGGTAGTGGAAACCGTGCTGGAACGTTATCTGCAATCCTTGCAACAGGGTTTGGGGACGCCGCAATTGCCGCTACTCAGCGAAGGCAGCCGCTTTTCCCGCATCGAAAAACCGCGTGCCGCTGCCTGGTTGCAAGGCTTGCACGAGCAATATAAAAAAGCCCTGCCCTGGCGGATTGTGCAACAAGGGCCATTGGCTGCGGCGCTGTTTTTGCCGCCTTCACAGTCCAATGCAGCGACCAATGCAGCGACCAACCCAGCACCAGCGCCAGCACCAGCGCCAGCGCCGATTTTATTGCGCCAAAATGAACGCGGCCTGTGGTTGGTGGATGAAGCCCGTGCGTCGGCGTATTTTCACTTGTCCGAAGATGGCAGCAGCCCCCCCAAGTTTCAGGACGGGCCGTATGCCTTTGCCTGGCAAGGCAGTTCTGCGCTGTACCTGAACCGTGCGCGCGCGCCTGCGCTACTGGATAACCCGGCCAAACTGATCAAACACATTGGGCAAGCGGAAGCAGAGATAGCACGCCAACCCAAACAAGCGGAAAACTACGTAAAATTGGCAGAACTGCTGCAGTTTGACATGGCGTGGTTCGAAGCCGCCGCACCCTTGTATGAAAAAGCGCTGCAACTGGCCCCGCAGCGGCATGATCTGGCATGGCGTTTGATTGATATTTACCTCAATACCAACGATATTAACGGCGTGGAGCGGCATTACCTGTCGCTGCTGAAGAAAACGCCGGATGATACGCTGCTGCAAAATCACTATAAATGGTTTCAGAAAAATTACGATCAGGATACGACACCCCCATGAACCCTTTAATTATCAATCTGGTACCAACGGGCATGGTGCCAAGTTCGAAACAATCGCCGCATGTCCCACTCACCCCTGAACGAATCGCACAAGATGTTTTGGCTTGTGTGAGAGCAGGTGTTTCGATTGCGCATTTGCATGCACGTTTGCCGGATGAAACACCCACCGAAAGCCCTGAAATTTACGCCGAGATTATCGGGCGCATTCGCAGCCAGGCCCCGCAGTTGATTCTCACGGTGAGCACCAGTGGCCGCCTGCAGCCGGATGTAGAACGACGTGCCGCGCCCTTGCTGTTAGAAGGCGCATTGCGGCCCGATATGGCGAGTTTAACCTTGGGCTCGCTCAATTTTTCCGCCAGTGCCAGCACCAATTCTCCCCAAACGATTATGCGTTTGGCGCAGATCATGCAAGAGCGCGGCATCAAACCGGAGCTGGAGGTATTTGATCTGGGTATGGTCAATTTCGCAAAAATTCTGATTGATAAAGGCCTCATCACGGCACCCTATTATTTCAATATTTTGTTGGGCAATCCAAGTGGCGCGCAAGTCAATTTGCTCCACCTTGTAACCATCATCAACGATTTACCGCAAGGCTCGATTTGGTCGTTGGGCGGT
>CAMBDR010000074.1 GCA_945864765.1 Janthinobacterium lividum
AACGGTTGCCAACTTTTTGGCCTATGCCGATAAAAAGCATTTCGATGGCACCATTTTTCATCGCGTGATCAAGGGTTTCATGATTCAGGGCGGCGGCTTTGCTCCCGGCATGAAACAAATTCCAACCGGTGCCACGGTGGAAAACGAAGCCAAAAACGGCTTGAAAAACGATCACTACACGGTGGCAATGGCGCGTACCAGCGACCCACATTCGGCATCGGCGCAATTTTTCATCAATACCGCTGATAATGGCTTTTTGAATTATCCAGGTCAAGACGGTTGGGGCTATTGCGTATTTGGCAAAGTCACGGCAGGCACCGAGGTAGTGGATGCCATCGCAGGCGTCAAGACCACCCGTGGCGGCATGCATGCCGACGTACCGGTCGAAGATGTCATCATCGAAAAAGTCGAAATCATTTAAGTTAAGTTTTCACACCATCATGCCTTCATTTACCCCGCTAGCCAGCGCCCCGTTGGCCTTGTTTATATCCGACTTGCATTTGCAAGGCTCGCAACCACGCACGCTGGCGGCGTTTTTCACGTTTTTACAGCAATATGGCAGCAAAACCGAATCCCTGTATTTACTCGGCGATTTATTTGAATACTGGGCCGGTGATGACGATATCACCGACCCCTGCAACCATGGCGTGGTCAAAGCCTTGCGTGCGCTTTCCAATGCCGGGGTCAAGCTGTATTGGATGGCGGGCAATCGCGACTTTTTAATCGGCCCCGCCTTTGCCCGCGCTACCGGGGCGCAAATTTTGAGCGAACCCCATATTGCCGAATTTCCCGGCCTGGGCCAGCAGCAAAATAAGCAAGACAATACATTGCGCATCACGCTGGTGCATGGTGACGCCGAATGTACCGACGATGTCGGCTATATGGCGTTTCGCGCCAAGGTACGCAACCCGGCTTGGCAGCAACAATTTTTAAGCATGCCACTAAGCCAGCGCAAAACCATTATTGAAGGCATGCGCCAGGGCAGCCGCGAACAACAGCGCGAAAAAAGCATGGCCATGATGGATGTTAATACCAGTGCGATTGATGCACTATTCCAACAAACTGGCACTTCCGTGCTAATCCACGGCCACACCCATCGTCCCGACATCCATCAACATGGCGCGGACAGCGGCCATGTGCGCAATGTACGCCATGTGTTACCAGATTGGGATTATGATGGCGAAACCCAACCCGTGCGCGGCGGTTTTGTGGCACTGGGGGTCGATGGCCAATTACGCCACTACAACGCCAACGGTGAACCGATAGAGCATGCTGGCGCGCTGGCTACTTGCTAGTGAATGGCGACAGCACCCACTGCGACTGACGATTGCAGTTTGTGCGATTGCGCTTGGGGTGGCACTGGGCTATGCGATTGACTTGATCAATGGTGCTTCGGTCGCCGAATTTTCCAGCGCCTTGAAAAGTATGGCGGGCGAATCCGATTTGCAAGTGCGTGCCAGCAGCGACTACTTCGATGAAAAAATCTACCCGGTGCTGGCGCAGCAAGCCGGGGTGATTAACGCGCGCCCGATTCTGGATAACAAAGTCCAGGTCGCCAATCACGCCAATCAAGCACAAAGTTTAAGCCTGATTGGCATTGATAGCTTGCGCACTGGCAGTACCGATTTGTTCCCACTCCCCGCCAAAGACCAGCCCGATGACATTCTGGCCGCCGACACCGTGTTTTTATCCAGCGCGGCGCAAAGCTGGCTGCACACGGCACCGGGACAAAGCGTGCGCCTGAACGATAAAACGCTGCGCGTGGCAGGTTCAGTGGGCAATGCACGCAGTGGGCAGCGCATTGCACTAATGGATATCGCCAGTGCGCAATGGCAATTTCAGCGCTTGGGGCAATTATCACGGATTGAAATTCGTTTGCGCCAGGGGGCCAATCTGGCGCAGATGCAAGCGCAATTGCAGGCCCTGTTACAGCCATATGGCGCGTTTAGCGTCACACCCATTGCGCAGCAAGAACAAAAAGCGGCCACCATGTCACGCGCCTACCGGGTCAATTTGAATATGCTGGCCCTGGTCGCCCTGTGTACCGGGGCGTTTTTGATTTTCTCCAATCAGGCGCTCTCGGTGATGCGGCGACGCAGCCAATTTGCCCTGCTACGGGTGCTGGGTTGGACACAGCGCCAACTGTTGTCTTATTTGCTGCTGGAAGGCTTGATTTTGGGCTTGCTCGGCTCGCTGCTGGGCATGGCACTGGGCTACGCCTTGGCGCAACTGGGTTTGCAAGTATTGGGCGGCGATTTGGGGGGTGGTTATTTTTCCGGCGTCACCCCCACCATCCGCTTTGCCCCCTTCACGGCGCTGTTTTTTGTGTTATTGGGTAGCGTGGTGGCGCTGGCAGGCAGCGCCCTGCCCGCCTGGCAAGCGGCAAAGCACCCGACCGCCGCCAATTTAAGGGCTTTACCCGGTGCGCCACCGGGCCGGCCAACGCTGGCGCTCTGCGCCTTATTGTTGGCGGCGCTGTTTAGCCAATTCCCGGCCATCGGCGAATTGCCGCTGTTTGGCTATGCGGCCATCTTTTTACTATTAATTGGCAGTATCGCCCTCACGCCAAGGCTGGCAAACCGCTGTTTTAGTCTGCTCCTGCGCTGGCATAAGCCGCACCCTATTTTCTCTTTGGCGCTGGCCCGTTTGAGCAATCTGGCCAGCCAGAGCGGGATTGCCTTAAGCGGTTTGTTGGCCAGTTTCAGTTTGATGGTAGCAATGGCGATTATGGTGCATAGCTTTCGTTTTTCAGTCGATCAATGGTTGCTGCAAGTACTGCCGGCGCAAGTGTATCTGCGCACCAGCCAAAACCCGCTCTCCCCCGCGCAACAACAAAGCATTGCCAGCCTGGCCGGGGTGGCCAGGGTGGAATTTCGACGCAGCCAGACTCTGTCACTGGACCCACAGCGCCCGGCCGTGATGCTGATCTCCGGCAAGCCACCAGATGAAACCTTGTTGGCGCGCCTGAGCACACCCGCCGCGCCCAATACCACGCCGATTTGGGTGTCCGAAGCCATCATCGATTTATATGGCTGGCAGGTGGGTCAAATCATTACCCTGCCGCTGGCCAGCCAGCAGCAACGCTGCCAGATTGCGGGTATTTGGCGCGACTATGGGCGGCAATTTGGTGCCATCATTATTGCGCCAACACCGTATCAACAAATCACTGGCGACCTGGTCGCCGACGATGGTGCGCTCTGGTTAAAACCGGGCACCACGCCCGCTGGCGCAATCAGCCAAATCAAGCAATTACCCTTTGCCAGCGGGCTTGAAGTGGCCGAACCGGGGGCAATTCGCGCCATGAGTTTAACCATTTTCGACCGCAGCTTTGCCATTACCTGGTTATTGGAACTGGCCGCCATTTTGATTGGGCTATTTGGTGTGGCCAGCAGTTTTTCCGCGCAAACTTTGGCGCGGATTCGCGAGTTTGGCATGTTACGCCATTTTGGCTACCAAAAAAGCCAAATCATGGCCTTGCTCAGCGTGGAGTCGGCTTGTCTGGCCGCGCTGGGCATTGCCATGGGCGCGCTGGTGGGCTATGCGATCAGTTTGATTTTGGTCTATATTATCAACCCGCAATCGTTTCACTGGCGCATTCAAATGAGCTTGCCATGGGGCTTGCTACTCGCCAGTGCGGTCGTATTATGGCTGGCGGCCACGGTCAGCGTTTTATTATCGGGCCGACAAGCGATCAGCACCGATGCCATCCGTGCCGTGCGCGAAGAATAAAACAACAAGACAAGGATAGCCATGTTACGACGCCAATTACTCCAGCGCTTTGGCGCGCTCACCCTGGCGGGCTGGAGCCAGCAGCCATCGCGCGCTGCGCAAGTGCCTAGTGTAAGCTCAGGCGCAGGTGCCAGCGCAAATGCAGCAATCATCTTACCGCAAGATTTTGGTGCCCACCCCGAGCTACAAACCGAATGGTGGTATTTGACGGGCTGGTTGGGCAAACCTGACCCCGCATTTGGTTTTCAACTCACTTTTTTCCGCTCGGCCACCCGGCATGACCGCAACAACCCCAGCCGCTTCGCGCCGCAGCAATTAATTTTGGCGCATGCAGCGCTAACCGATGTGCGCGCCCAACGCTACCATGTGGCGCAAAAGCGCGCCCGCGCCGGATTTGATCTGGCCTTTGCCAAAGTGGGCAATACGCATGTCAAGCTCGACAACTGGACGCTTGAACGCGCCAGCGATGGTTCTTACGCCGCCCAATTTGCGGGTGATGCCTTCCAACTCAAGCTGCAATTACGCGCATCACAGCCAGTATTATTGCAAGGCGAGCAAACCGAACCCGGCATCTCGCGCAAGGGGCCAGACCCAAGCCAATTCAGCCATTACTATAGCGAGCCACAATTAACCGTAGTGGCCCAATTGCAGCTTGGCACCGCTCAAACTGACAGCACAAAACCAGCGCAAAGCCTGAGCGGCCTGGCCTGGCTGGATCATGAATGGGCCAATCAGGTGGTGCCAAGCCAGGCCAGTGGCTGGGATTGGCTGGGTATTAACTTCAACGATGGCAGCGCCTTGATGGCGTTTCAAATGCGCGACAAAAACGGCGCGGCGATGTGGGCGCAAGCCTTGTTGCGCCAGCCTGACGGGCAAATTCAACGCTATGGCACTGATCAAGTGCAATTTCGCCCGCTCCAAAGCTGGCAATCGCCACGCACCGGCACGCGCTACCCGGTAGCGCAAGAGCTACGCCTGACACTGGACGGAAAGGTCAGCATCTGGCAAACCGAACCCTTGAACCAGGATCAGGAACTCGACGCGCGCGCTTCCACTGGCAATATTTACTGGGAAGGGTTGGTGCGGCTGCGCCAGAATACCCGAGTTAATGGCTTGGGTTATCTGGAAATGACAGGCTATGACAAACCTTTGAAACTATAATGCCTCAGCCACAATTATTTTCAGAGCCAACCAGAAAGCCCCTGCCCCATGCGCACCAATCTTTCAATTAGCCAAAACGAATATATTTTTCCACCTGCTCAATGCCTGGTCAGCGTCACGGATTTAAAAGGCCGCATCACCTATTGCAACCCTGCGTTTGTCGAAGTGAGCGGCTATAGCCCGCTTGAATTACTGGGCCAGCCGCACAATATGATTCGCCACCCGGACATGCCCGCAGAAGCCTTTCGCGATATGTGGCAAACGCTACAAGAAGGCTTGCCATGGAGTGGCGTTGTAAAAAACCGACGCAAAAATGGTGATCACTATTGGGTATTTGCCAATGCCACGCCAATGAAAGACGGTGAGAAAATTACCGGCTACCTGTCGGTACGCACCCAACCTGACCGGGCAAGCATTGAGGCGGCGGCGCAACTTTACACAAAAATGTCTGGCCCCAGCCATTTGGCGCTACGCCGTGGGCGAGTCATTCGTAACGATGCCCTGGGGCGACTGCTCCAAAGCTTAACATTAGGCCCGCGCGGCCGATTATTCGCACTCGAATTCACCGCCATCACACTGGCACTGCTGGCGGCCTGGTATTTACCCAAGCCGATCGCTGCCCTGCTGGCGCTTGGCATCGCCGCAGCGACGGCGGCCATCAACCATACGCTGTCACACCAACCCTTACCCCAACTGGTGGCCGATGCCAATCGATTAGCTGCCGGCGTTATGTCACAAAGCGTCGATACCCATGGCAATGGATTGATCGGTGAATTACAGCAAGCCCTCCATCAAATGTCGGTCAATTTACGCACCGTAGTGAGCGACACCCGCAGCGAAATCGCCAAAGTACGGCAAGCCGCACTGGAAATTGCGGCAGGCAATATGGATTTATCCGCCCGTACCGAAGCCCAAGCCAGTAGCCTGGAACAAACGGCGGCAACCATGCAAGAAATCAATACGGCGATTAAACAAACCGCCGCTTCTGCGGCACATGGCACCCAAATGGCGCAGGAAACGGGCGCGATTGCGCAAGGCAGCCACGAGGCAGTACAAAAAGTGGTGGCCAGCATGACATCGATCAATGAATCATCGCACCGCATTGGTGAAATCATTCATGTGGTGGAAGCGGTGGCATTCCAAACCAATATCCTGGCCTTAAATGCCGCCGTGGAAGCGGCACGCGCGGGCGAGGCCGGGCGCGGGTTTGCCGTGGTAGCGAGTGAAGTGCGGGCGCTGGCACAACGCACCACTGCGGCGGCACGCGAGATTAAACAACAATTGGACGAATCCTGGCAGCGGGTGGAAATTGGCAATCAACACAGCCAACAGGCCAGCACCAGCATGAATCAAGCGCTGTTATCGGTACACAATGTCAACCAGCTATTGGATGCAATCAACCTGGCCGCAACCGAACAAGAACATAGCGTTTCAGAAATCAGCCAGGCGATGGGCCATATGGATGCCATCACCCAGCAAAACGCTGCCATGGTGGAACAACTCGCTGCGGCCGCTGCGTCCTTACTCGATCAGGTCGAAGAAGTGAGTCATTCCATGCAGTTATTCCGGCTCAAGCAAGGTGAAAAAACCATCTCCGAAATGGATGCCGTGGCGCTACGCAAAAGCGCCAAGGGCTTGATCGGTGAAGATTAAGCCCCCGGCCAGCCTTAATCGATTAAAAACTGCTCAATCATCTGCGCCAAGGCTTCTGGCTGATCATGGTGCAACATATGCCCCGCTTCCGGCAACAGTGCCGTGGTCACATTGGGAATCGATTTCAGGCGATGGTCAATTGATTCCCTGCCCTTTTCCTTACCGCCCATCCACAGCCACATATCGGTATGCTCGGCCTCCACCCATAACACGGGTGCCGTGGTTTGCGCCCAACAGGCCAAAACTTCGGCTTCACGGTACAGGATGGGGCTGGGCAGTTTATGGGCTGCATCGGCCAAAATTTCCCACTCGCCCGCCGCATTTTGGCGCGCCCAATGGCTGGCCAAAAACGCGGCACGCTGGTCGCTCAAACGCGGGTTGGTTTTTTGCAAACGCGCACTCACTTTGTCCAGACTGGGGTAGGCGCGTAATTCAGCGGGTTCGCGCAGCGCATCCAACCATTTGGCATATTTGCCGGGTGCCTGCGATGGCGCCATATTCGGCAAACCAAACCCTTCCAGATTGATTAACTTCTTCACCCGCGCCGCTCGCACCCCGGCATATAGCGCGACCGCATTGCCGCCCATGCTATGCCCCAACAAATTGACGGCTTGGTCTGGCGAATAATGTTGCAAAATCGCATCCAGATCGCCCAAATAATCGGGAAACCAATAACAGTCTGCGCCCGTATTTTCGCTTAAACCAAATCCACGCCAGTCTGGCGCAATCACATGCCATTCTTTTTGCAAGGCATCCACCACAAATTGAAACGAGGCAGAACAATCCATCCAGCCATGCATCATAAATAACATCGGGGCTTGCTCATCGCCCCAGTGGCTACAGTGATAACGCAAACCACGAATGGACAAAAATTCCGAACGGAATGGTTTCATAGGTTTCATAGACTTCCTCCTGTTTGTAGATATCATACCGAAATCTGGAGCAATGCCGTAAAGCAACCCGAAATTTTGCCGATAGCAGGCGCGGAATTGTCAGACAATTGCCAGACAATTGGCAGCATTGCCGCCAATGCGTCGGAAAAATGACTGCATTGCTTAAAAAATTTGCTGCTGTAACGTCTCAACTGGTGAAATTTTGCTGCAATTGCGCGATACTATGCATTGATTCAGACAAACGGTTCCAAGCGAACAAGGAGATTCAATTGATTCGATACCTGGGTATCCGTAAAACGGACACTGGCGGAAAACTCTATGTTTTCGTCGTCAACGGACAACAAAAGGAAATTAAGGCTGCCGATCTGAAACTGCATCCGGGCTGCTTTGCCGTATTACCGGCAGCAGTCAAGGAACAGATCGAGAAAGATCGGCAATGGTTGTCCAAGGTCAACTAAGTGCATGGCCAACATTCCGTCATCTGCTGGCTGGTTGTACTTGTTGCTGGGTCTGGCTGCCAGCAGCCAGGCCGCGCCGCCGTCTACCTTTGGCACGACGGTGGGTTACACCCTGCTATGCTTAAATCCGCTGGATGAAATTTATTTCCGCAATTATTTTTTTGCTGCCTTTGGCAAACCCTTTAAACGTGAAGGCGGTGCCTATTGGTACAAATCTGACGCCACACTGTGGGGTGTTCCTGTATTAAACGTCATGGTCAGTGATGAAACCAGCAACTATACCTTTTTAGCTGCCGTTCTGGACACCACGCCCGACCAATTGGACGACGCCATCTTTGCCAATGCGGGCATTCGTCACACGAAAATCGGGCTGGCAAAAGATCCGGTGCGGCAAGCCAAACCGGGTAGCCAAATCATCCATTTCCAACAGAAGGCGAAAATATTTTGCTCAAAAATACGTTATTTACTGCCAAACTGAACTGGTAGTTGACCTTTATCGAATTTAGCGCTATCTATCAATATCATAGGGCTTGCAAGCAACCAAGGGAGAATTCAGCGTGAAGCATACTTCAGGAATATGGCGCAAAGACTGGTTTTTAGGCGTGTGCGTGGTGCTGGGCGTGGCGGCGTTCAATTTTTCTTCCGAGCTCATAGCCAGCCTGGAATTCAAGGCCTATGACATGGCGGTGCAAATGTCGTCGCGCACGCCCTCAAACCGAATTGCCATCATTGCCATTGATGATCAAAGCATCAACAACCTGGGGCGCTGGCCGTGGCCGCGCGAAATCCATGCGCAAATGACCGACAAGCTGGCCGCCGCCAAAGCCAAGGTCATCACCAATACCACCTTCTTTTTCGAGCCACAAAAAGATGCCGGGCTTGATTACATCAACAAGCTGCAAGATTCCCTGAAAAAGGCGCGCGAAGGCAACCCAACCTTGCAAGCGGCACCGGAAATGGCGCAATTTGCCAGCATTCTGACCGAAGCCGGGGTCAAGCTCAATACCGATGGTCGCCTGGCCGAAAGCTTTGGCAAGGCCGGCAACATCCTGCTGCCGATGCAACTTATTCCTGGAGAGCCCAATGGCCGCCCCGACAAACCCTTGCCCGAGTATGTGGCCAAAAGCAGCCTGAATGGGCAAAAAGCACCGCCCACGCTGGCCTTTCAAGCCCCCATTACCGAGTTCGGCACCAAGGTCAGCGGGATTGGCCATCTGGCCACCAACCGTGACCCGGATGGAAAATTGCGCGAAGAAGCGCTGGCACTGAGCTTTTTTGACAAGACCCTGCCCTCGCTGGCCTTGATGACCGCCGCCCGCAGCCTGAACCTGGAACCGCAGGATATCAAGATCGAAGAAGACCGGGTCAAACTGGGAAAACTCAAAATCACCACCACCGAAGCCCGGATGCTGACCTATTTTTACAAAGGACGCGATGACAAACCCGCATTTCAGGAAGATTCGTTTTATGAAGTCTTGAGCGGCAAGATTCCTGCCGCCAAATATGCCGATAAAATCGTCCTGATCGGGGCCACCGCCAATGGTGTGGGCACGCCGTCGGCGACGCCGATCTCAAACGGTATGGCCCCGGTGCAAATTCTGGCGCATACCATTTCCAGCATTCTGTCGGAGCACTTTTTCGTTCATCCATTCTGGACTGGTGGCGTTTCCGTCGTTATTTATTTGGTACTGGCTGCCTACCTGATCGCGCTGTTACCGCGCCTCTCGGCGGGCAAAGGGGCCATGGTTACGGGCGTGTTGCTGGCGGCACTCATCATCACCGAATTTGACTTACTACTCGGCTCCGGCTTGTGGCTGCAATTAATGCTGCCCGCCACCCTGTTATTGCTGGGCCACGGCTTTCTCACCACCAAGCGCTTCCTTGTTACCGAAGCGGGCAAGCAAAAGTCCGACACCGAATCAGCCGAATCGAATCGCATGCTCGGTCTGGCGTTTCAGGGCCAAGGCCAACTGGATATGGCGTTTGATAAATTCCGCAAATGTCCGCTGGATGACACCCTGATGGACAATTTATACAATCTGGCGCTGGATTTTGAACGCAAGCGCCAATTCAATAAAGCCCAATCGGTCTATGAATACATGGGGCAGCACAACCCCAAATTCCGCGATCTGGAAATGAAACTGGTGCAAGCCAAAACCATGTCCGAAACCCTGATTTTAGGCGGCAATATGGGCACCGGGCGCAGCAATGCCAGCATGTCGATTCTTGATGGTGGAGCCGAAAAACCCATGCTGGGGCGTTACCAGGTGGAAAAAGAACTGGGCAAAGGTGCGATGGGTGTGGTCTACCAGGGTAAAGACCCCAAAATTGGGCGGGTGGTGGCGATTAAAACCTTTGCCATCTCGCAAGAATTTGAAGGCGAGGAAATGCAGGAAGCCAAAGAACGCTTCTTCCGCGAAGCGGAAACCGCTGGCCGCTTGCAACATCCGAACATCGTGACCATTTACGATGCGGGTGAAGAATCGGAATTATGCTATATCGCGATGGAATTATTGAAAGGTCAGGATTTGGTGCCCTGGACCAAGGCCGACCATTTACTAGCCCCCAAAGTGGTCATTACCATCGGCATCCGCGTGGCCGAAGCCTTGGCGTATGCGCACCGCAATGGCATCGTCCACCGCGACATCAAACCCGCCAACATCATGTATGAGCCCGAGGGCGACGTGGTAAAAGTGGCCGACTTTGGTATCGCCCGCATCACCGATTCTTCCAAAACCAAAACCGGCATGGTGTTGGGCACACCCTCGTATATGTCACCAGAACAATTGTACGGTCAAAAAGTGGATGGCCGTTCTGACCTGTTCTCACTCTCGGTCAGCATGTATCTGATGCTTTCCGGCCATTTACCGTTTGTGGGTGATTCGATGGGCCAATTAATGTATAAGATTGCCAATGAAGCCACGCCCGACATTCGCTCGGTACGGCCCAATGTGCCGGCACCGCTGGTGGCGATTATTTTC
>CAMBDR010000075.1 GCA_945864765.1 Janthinobacterium lividum
GGCACGATCCGGCTGGAAACCCGGCTGGAGGATGAAACCTTGTGGTTGACGCAGCAGCAGATGGCTGAGTTGTTTCAAACCACCGTGACCAATATCAACATGCACATCAAAAATGTGTTTCAGGATGGGGAATTACAGCCTGCGGCAACTATTCAGGATTTCTTAATAGTTCGCCAGGAGGGGCGCAGGCAAGTTCAACGGGCGGTGTCACATTACAGTCTTGACATGGTTATCTCGGTAGGTTACCGCGTCAAGAGCCTGCTGGCGACCCGTTTTCGCATCTGGGCCACGCAACAGCTCAAGGAATACATCGTCAAAGGTTTCGTCATGGATGACGAGCGCCTGAAGAACCCGGTCGTGCTGGGTCGTGCCGCGCCGGATTATTTTGATGAGGTGCTGGCGCGCATCCGCGACATTCGCGCCAGCGAGCGCCGCGTGTACTTGCGTGTGCGCGAGATTTTTACCATGGCGGCAGACTACGCCCCCACCCTGCCCGAAACCCGGCAGTTTTTCAGCCAAATTCAAAACAAGCTGCACTTCGCCGCCACAGGCCATACGGCGGCGGAACTGATCGTCATGCGGGCCGACCACCAGCAAGCGCATATGGGCTTGACCAGTTGGGCGCGCGATGAAGTGCGCAAAACCGATGTCACGATTGCCAAAAACTACCTCAATCAGCAAGAAATTACCGAACTCAACCGCATCGTATCGATGTGGCTCGATTTTGCCGAAGACCAGGCTACCCGCCGCAAGCAAGTTTTTATGCAGGACTGGCAAACCCGGCTGGATGATTTTTTACGTTTTAATGATCGGGCGGTATTGCCCGGTGCCGGACAGGTGAGTAAAAAACAGGCCGATGAAAAAGCGCAAGCTGAATTTGAACAATTTGAAGCCGCACGGCGGGAAAGTAAGGAAGCGGCGGGGGCAATCGATTGGATGCAGCAATTGGAGGCTGCGGCGAATCACATTAAGGCAACATGATTAATTTGATATTGCTGCCCGGCTAGATAAGCGTGGCGGCATAATCGATTTGAGTAGGGTGGGCACGGGTGCCTACCCTACAGAGGAGATACGATATTCATCCCTACCAAGGTTTTAAATTGATTATGCCACCTCACTTACGAACTAAATATTAATACTATTCGGAATCCGGCTCGGCAATAAAAACTCATACGAAATGCGCAGGCTATTGCGCGATTTAATCACCGTTTCCACATGCAACAACGATTGTTGAAAACGCGCCAGCGGCCCGTCTTCGCCGATAATCGCCTTGTCTTCAAACCACGGCAAATACGGGAACTGGTTGCTGCGGTAATCTCCCAATTCGCGATAATGCACCGACCCAAGCAAATATAAAATATTCAATTGTTCAAACGCTTGCTTCACAGGCGGCAGCATGTTCAGCCATTGCTTTTCGGTGCGCCGCGCCGTTTGCGTGGGAGCCGCCTGCCA
The DNA here is from genome assembly GCA_945864765.1 of Janthinobacterium lividum. GTDB lineage: Bacteria > Pseudomonadota > Gammaproteobacteria > Burkholderiales > Burkholderiaceae_D > CAMBDR01. Next base: position 1,453 of record CAMBDR010000075.1, read on the forward strand.
GGTCGCCCCGGTAAGCGCTGGTGCATACGTCATAAAAGGCTTTTGCGGGAAGTTGACTGCCGCATGTTGCGCTGTGGCGGTAAAAATGATCATGGTCAAGACATCCACCAATTGTTTGCGGCCGGTAATGGGTTTAAAGCCCTTCACCTTGCCTTCGGTCATTAACGATTTGGTCCACGCCGCCAACTCGGTATCGCCCTTGACCGCCGCATCATCGGCATAATACACGCCCACATAGTCTTTGACCCAGGCCGCAATGGCATCCCACACCAATAAGGCATCGTCGCGATAGGGGTAATCGGGAAACAGTTCGTAGTCCGCCACGCCGCGCCGCTTCAAATCCGCAGGCAACATATTGGCGTAAAAATCATAATTCAAACGATCATTGCCCGCCGCTGCCTGGGTGTTCTCAATCGGTGCGGCAAAGATTTCATCAATCGGCCCACCCGCTGCAATCAAAGAACCGGCAGCAGAATTATTGATGAAGAGCGTACCAATGAAATTGGGCAGCAATAATACATTCAGCGGGTGTGATTCGGCCAGCTGACGATGGGTCGCCACGGCAAAGGCTTCCATCATCAAATGGGTGCGCGCCAAATGAACAAATAACTCGTGGTAATTGCCCTCGGCCGCTTGTACCACGGTTTTTGCCATTTGCCAACCCCACCAACCCGCCGTCTTGGGCGCTGCCGGGAAGAATAATGGGTTGTTCTTTCCGGGAACTTGCCCACATTGAATTGCAACAGGCGTAATACTGTTGCCCCCCTTGGGAATGGCAAACAAGGCCAGCGGTGCGGTCAAATATTTGGTCAAGCCGTCGGTAGTGCCATTTTCCGCCGCTAACTTTGTCAATTCAACATAATCAAGTAAATACACCCGGCTCTCTTTTAAGGCTGCGGCCAAACTATCGTGTTCCCCGATCACGCTTTTGAATTGCGCATCGGTCAGTGGCAAATTGCCCGGCAGCTTGCTAATACATTTGATCAACATGGGATTCGGCCCGGCCACGCGGTAGCGCGCAAAGGCTTGATCATCCATAAAAGTATGGGCGATGGTGGGCAATTCGATTGTCTGAAACAACATTTCATACTGTGCCAAACCGTCCTTGGGGGCACCGATGATGGCATACTCTTGCACCAATTCTTGAAACTCTTCCAACAGACTGGCAAAACTGAGATGGCCACCGGTAATAAACTGCTTGGCTTCGGATACCACCATGCTCACCGACAAATCCAACTCCGGGCTTTCCAGCCGATCTTTATGCAAAGCACGGATGGCTTGCAAACGCTTATGCACATCCTCGTGCTTGGCGCTGGCTTTTTTGCTCTCAGCCGCACTCAATTCTTCACTGGCTAATTTGACGGCGATTAAATTTCTGGCAAGCTCCAAACCCACCTCGGTCACCAATAAAATCCACGGCAAACTCGGTTCGTCCGCAGCAGGCACCTTGGTGGCCATCGGCACGCCGACCACGTTGGGTAATTCATCGGTCCACTGATAAGTTTTTTGACTCAGCGCCAATTGCTGCGCACGCTGTTTTTGTTGTCTGGGTTTGTCGTTTTGCGGCAAGCTCGGTTGACGACGTGGAAACCAGGTAGTTAGTATGCCCATAGTTCAATCCTTTACATGGAAGCGGTGATCAATAAAGTTAAAAAAATGCAACAAAAACAATACTCAAGCAGCGATTATGCGTCGAAAGAACGCCAACCATTAAATTTATTTGCGGCCCTTGTGAAATTTAAACCAGTTTGATCAGAAATCGCCTATAGTGAAGACGATTTTTTACTTTTTCGGGGAATTTGGCGTGAAAACCGTTGTGTTAGGGGGTTATGGCAATTTCGGCAAGCGCATTTGTCTGGCTTTGGCGATCAATCCCGAGATTGAATTACTCATCGCCGGGCGCGATTTGGCAAAGGCTCAAGACTTGGCCAGGCACTGCAGCAGCTTGCATGGCAATCCGGCCCGTGCGCTAAGGCTGGACTATCAGCAAAGCGATTTTACCCAGGCTTTGCGCGCTGCTGGCGCAGAATTGGTGATCCATACCGCCGGGCCATTTCAACAACAAGGCTACCAGGTGGCGCAAGCGGTGGCGGCGGCGGACGCGCATTATATTGATTTGGCTGATGGCAGACGCTTTGTGTGCGACTTTGCGGCTGCCCTGAATGCACCCTTTCGGCAAGCCGGCAAACTCGCCATTACCGGAGCCAGCACGGTGCCCGCGCTCTCCTCGGCCGTGATTGATGAACTCACCCGGGGCTGGCAAAGAATCGATGATATCAGCTATTGCATCGGCCCGGCCCAAACCGCCCCGCGCGGCATTGCCACCATGGCGGCGGTTTTATGCTATGCCGGGCAAGCGATCCAGGTTTGGCAAGACGGGCGCTGGCAAACCGGATATGGCTGGGCCAATCCAAGCCGGGTTGAGTTTGCCCGTATGCGCGCGCGCCGTGGCGCGCTATGCGACATTCCGGATCTGGAACTGTTCCCACAACACTATACAGGCGTGCGCTCAGTGATGTTTCGCGCGGCATTGGAAGTAGGCATAGGCCAAACCATGTTTGCATTCTTGGCCTGGTTGCGCCGCGTTGGCATCATTCAACATCCCGAAAACTGGGCTGGCTTTTTAAACCGTTCAGCCAATGCCTTCGATTGGCTGGGCTCGGCCCTGGGCGGCATGGTGCTCAGGGTGAATGGCCTGGATTCGGACGGCAAGGCGGTAAAAAAGGCTTGGCATATTACCGCTGACGACGACCATGGCCCCGAAATCCCGGTGATGGCCGCGATTTTACTGGCACGCCAACTAAGCCGCCAGCAAATCAGCGACAGCGGTGCTTACACCGCAACCAGCCGCCTGCCGCTGGCCGCCTTCGCACCTGAGTTTGCCAAATGGCAAATGATCACGGAAATCATCGACGAGAGTGAATAATTGATGAAATCATTACAAATTATGACGCAGGATGTACTCTTGATCCGCCTCACCCTGGCCAGCATTTGGCTGGGTACGGCTTTGGTGGTGCTATGTTTTTACCCCCAGGCCGATAGCCTGCAACTCTTGGCCCAAGTGGGCTTGCAAGGCTCCATTGCCGTGGTATTGCTGCACCTGAGTACGGGCTTTGATTTGTTGTTGGGCATCCTCACCCTGCTTTGGCCGCATAAAACCCTGTGGCTGGTTCAGGCGCTGCTGATTCTGGGCTACACCGTCATTATTTCGATTTTTTTACCCGAGTATTGGCGACACCCGTTTGGCCCGGTACTCAAAAATCTGCCGATTTTACTATTGCTTTGGCTACTCTACCGCTACCCATCGCCGACTCAATCGACCCAGGCTCCGCCCGATCATGAATAATCCCTATTTACTATTGAAAATGATCCATATCCTCTCCAGCGTCTTGTTGGTTGGTACGGGTTTTGGTAGCGCATTTTATTTGTTTTTCATCCATCGCACGCGCAACCTTGCCGCCATTGCAGCGGTTGGCAAATTGGTGGTGCGCGCCGATTTTTGGTTCACCACGCCCACCATTTTTATTCAACCCATCAGCGGCTTTGGCATGCTGTATTTGGCTGGCTACACTATGTCAAACCTCCCCACCTGGATCAGCTGGACTCTCGCGTTATACGTTTTGGCCGGTGCGTGCTGGCTGCCCGTGGTGTGGTTGCAAATTAAGATGGCCAACATGGCGCAACAGTGCTTACATCAAAAAACTGCATTGCCTGAACAATATTGGCGTTACGCCAAGTATTGGGAATGGCTGGGATATCCAGCCTTCATGGCAATGTTGGCAGTGTATTACCTGATGGTTTTTAAACCGGCATAAACCTTGCCAAACAACCACACACGGCCAATAATTTGGGCAAAATTGTTGGATAGTGTGGCAAACGTGCTATCAAAGTGTCCAAATTTACGTTGAATACCGAGCCTAATGTGCGATACTTGATGTGAGACCTTGCGTTCTTGACCTGTTCCCCACAAAAGTCAACCAACAGGCAACGCGTACTGTTCCAAAGCCCTACCAATACTAAAACAATGGAGTTCAGGTAAATGATCACATCGGCATTCAAATTCATATTTCAACCCGCCCTGTCTGGCTGGCTACAATCGATGCTCCACAAGCTCCCTGCTTCCCTTCTTGCGTTGATGATGACTGTTTCGATGGCACATGCGGAGACAGGTGTTACGGCGGATACGATTCTCCTTGGCCAAAGCACCTCACTCACAGGCCCACTGGCCGAATTGGGAGCCGATACCACCACTGCCGAAAAAGCCTATTTTGACTATATCAACGCACAAGGCGGTGTACATGGACGCCAAATTAAAGTAATCAGCATTGATGACGCTTACAATCCCGACAAAACCGTCGCCAACGTCAAAACATTAATTGAAAAAGAGAATGTTTTTGCACTGTTTAATGTTCTTGGCACACCCAATTGTATTGCTATAATGCCCTTACTCGAAAAACACAACATTCCCCATATTGCCCCGTATAGTGGCGCACAAGCGGTGCGCAAGCCCTTCAACCGACTCGTGTTTAATGTCCGCGCCAGCTACCACGATGAAGTTGAAGCCATCGTCGAGCATTTGGGGGTGCGTGGTATCACCCAAGTGGCGGTGGTCTATCAAAACAATTCATTTGGCAAAGATGGCTTGGACGGCGCAAAAATTGCTTTGGACAAAAGAAAATTAAAAATCCATGCTGAAACAAGCATCGAAAGTAGTGCAGTCGATGTGGATAAAGCAGCCGCAACCTTGGCTGCCGTAAAACCGCAAGCGATTATTATGGTGACCTCCGGCGTTCCTTCAGCCAAATTTATCAAGGCGTATAACAAATTGTCCATCGGCATGCAGTTTTTCGGGCTATCGGTACTGGGTACGCAAACCACGGTGACACAATTGGGTAAAGATGGTGTGGGTGTGGTGGTGGCACAAGTCACCCCCTTCCCGTTCTCAGTTACCAGCGGCATCATCCGCGAGTATCAAATGGTGATGAAAAAAATGGGCGTTAAGACACCCCTTTCATTCATCTCAATGGAAGGCTTTATTAATGCCAAAGTGATGGTGGAAGGCTTGCGCCGCGCTGGCCGTGACCTCACGCGTGAACGTCTGATTGCTGGTTTGGAATCGATAGGTCGCCTGGATATGGAAGGTTATTTGATTAATTTAAGCAAAACCGATCATACTGGCTCACACGCGGTCGAACTGACAGTTATTTCGAAAGACGGGCGTTTTCTGCGATAATGCAATCCAAGTCGCCGCATCTTCATTTTTACCTTCGTTTTTACCTTCGTTTTTACCTTCATTTGGCACCTTCATCGGTGCCATTTGCTTGTTGATTTGCTTGACTGGCGCGACCATCTTTTCCTATTCACATAAAAACAATCATGAATATTCGATTTATCCTCATGTTTTTTTGCACCTTGTTTTTAATCAGTTGCGGTGGCAGCACCGATACAGCCGGCTCCGGCAAAGCGGTGCAAAATCAAGCTGCACTGCGTCAAGCTGCACTGCGTCAAGCTGCCAGCACAGCGCCAACCGTGAGCGATTACCGCACCGTGGTAGCGCAAGTCTACCTGGCCTACTTTGGTCGCCCCGCTGATCCGGGTGGCCTGGTGTTTTTCTCGCAAGTGTTGCAACGTGCCAACGCCCCCACGAATATGATTGATTTGAATAAAGCCTACGAAAGCAATGAGGCACTGCGTACCACCATCGATAGCTTTGGTACCAGTCAAGAATCAATGGATCTTTATCCCGGCGACAATACCGCCTTCGTTACGGCAATTTACCGCAATCTGTTCAGTCGCGCACCCGATGCGGGCGGACTGGCATTTTGGTTTGACTTGTTAAATACCAACCGAATGACCCGTGCGCGCGCTGCGATTGCACTGATGGCGGGTTCACAATCAACCGATATTACCGTGATTAACAATAAAACCCAGGTCGGCCTCAACTTTACCACCGGCATTACCACGGGCTACGACACGCTTGCGGCCGCTGCCACGGCGCGCCAATTACTGGCTGGCGTGCAACTTGGCACCGATATCGCCGCCTACCAAACCACGGTCAACACCACCCTGGCCAGTTTGGTGGAAGCCGCCGCCCGCAACAACTTTCCACAAGTAGCCGCCATTATCAAAAACCGCTGCACGCCTTGCCACTCTGCCCACCCCACCTTTCCCGGCTTCACCAGCGCGCCGCGCGGCGTCACCTATGACACCCCGACTGAAATCCATGCCGATGCCAACACCATCAATCAAGTCTCGGGAACCTCCACCTTCATGCCTCGGGGCAATGCAACCAATATGACCACCGATGAACGCACCGTAATTCGAACCTGGATTGCTTTGGGTGCGCCGTGATGGCATCCATCCGGCTGGCGCTGGCCGCTACGTATCCTGGCGTACTGAGACCATAAGCGATGACATGGTTTGCGCCCCTTAGCCTGACGCTGCAATTGGCCAGCGCAACCGCCATCATCTTGCTGCTATTGGGCACCCCCTTGGCATGGTGGCTGGCACATACCCGCAGCTGGCTCAAAATACCGCTTGCCGCCATCTTGTCCTTACCACTGGTACTGCCGCCTACCGTTTTGGGATTTTATTTATTGCTGGCGATGGGGCCGCAAGGCTGGCTCGGGCACTTAACCCAAGCGCTGGGCGTGCAGCCGATGGCCTTTAGCTTTAGCGGCTTATTGTTGGGTTCGCTGATTTATTCATTACCGTTTGTGGTGCAGCCGATACAAAATGCGTTTGAAGCCATCGGCCCACGCCCGTTTGAAGTGGCGGCAACCTTACGCGCTGGCCCTTTGGATCGTTTTTTTAGCATTGCCCTGCCGCTGATCCGACGCGACCTGATCAGTGCCGCCATTATGGGGTTTGCCCACACAGTCGGCGAATTTGGCATCATCCTCATGATAGGCGGCAATATTCCGGGGCGCACCCAAGTCGTCTCGATTGCACTCTACAACCATGTTGAAGCGCTCGAATACCAGCAAGCCCATCAACTATCGTTGGCGCTACTGGCATTTTCTTTTGTCGCGCTGTGCCTGTTGCACGCGCTCAAGCGCAGCAGCCGGAGCGCACAAGGATGACAACGCAATCCACAATACAGGCGAAAATCCGCTTGCCGCTTTCCGATTTTGCCCTCGATTGCGCCTTTGAACTCCACCCCGAGCGCATTTGTGTGCTGTTTGGGCCATCTGGCTCTGGCAAAACCAGTGTACTGCGCTGCCTGAGCGGACTCGAACCAGCTTGCCAGGGGCGCGTGCAAGTGGGTAATGAGATATGGCAGGATCAACAGCATTGCCTGGCACCACACCGTCGCGCCATCGGTTATGTGTTTCAAGAAGCGAGTTTGCTGCCCCATTTATCGGTGCTAGGCAATTTGGAATACGGCTGGCAGCGCACACCGCCAGACCAACGCCGCACCACCCCGGCCGACATGGCAGAACGGCTCAATATTGGTCACCTACTCACGCGCCACAGCGCGCAACTGTCCGGCGGCGAACGGCAAAAAGTGGCGATTGCGCGCGCCCTGCTGAGCGCCCCCCAATTATTGTTAATGGATGAAGCCATTTCCAGCCTCGATAGCGCCAACAAGCAAGCGATTTTGCCCTGGTTAAAACAGCTTCAACAACAATTTCGGCTACCCATTTTATACGTCACCCATGCAATGGATGAAGTGATGCAATTGGCCGATGATTTGATTTTGCTCGAACGTGGACAAATCCGGGCGCACGGCCCCTTGCCAACCCTGTTGACCCGACTCGACCTTCCGCTGGCGCATCAGGAAGAAGCGGAAAGTTTGATACTGGCACGAGTACACAGCCATGACAGCGAATTTCATTTGCTGCACCTGGACAGCGATTTTGGCCCGGTCCACATGGTGAACCCGCCGCTACCCGTGGCTAGCCAGGTCAAATTACGCATCCGCGCCAAAGACGTTAGTCTGGTGCGCAAGCCCGGCCTCATTAGTACGACTGAACAGCAAACCAGTATCTTAAATACCTTACCCGTCGAAATTACGCAAATCGATGCCGACCGCCCCGGCTCGGTGTTACTGGTATTGCGCAATCCATTGCGGCCAGAAGGCCAATTATTGGCACGCATCAGTGCAAAATCAGCACACGCCATGAATTTGGCCCTTGGGCAACAAGTACTGGCCCAATTTAAAGGTGTTGCGCTTGCTCAATAATTTCCACTTATTACCAGCACAACAACATGTTGCGACCCACAATAGCAACGGGGTACGGTAAAATCCCATATCGCCCCCTGTAAGCTTTGACTTGGGTCAAACGACCAAGCGTATTAAGTAATTTTTCTACTCCGATATTCTTCGAGGTTTGTATGCATGAGGTTGTGAAAGACTATTATGGTACCCAACTGCAAAGCAGCGCCGATTTACGCACCACGGCCTGTTGTGATTTTGCCGCCATGCCAGAATGGATGAAGTCGGCCCTCTCCAAAATTCACGGTGAAGTCTTATCCCGTTACTACGGCTGCGGCTTGGTGGTTCCCGCATTATTAAAAGATTGTCGGGTTTTGGATTTGGGCTGTGGCTCAGGCCGCGATGTGTACGCCCTGGCACAATTGGTGGGTGAACAAGGTGTTGTGGTGGGTGTGGATATGACTCAGGAGCAATTGGCCGTGGCCCAACGCCATCAGCAATATCATCGGCAGGTATTTGGCTACGCAAAAAGCAATGTTGAATTTAAACTGGGTTATATCGAAAGCCTGGGTGAACTTGGTTTGGCTGATGACAGTTTTGATGTCGTCGTCTCCAATTGCGTGATCAACTTATCACCCGACAAAGACGCGGTGCTCAAAGAAGTGCATCGCCTGTTGAAAAAAGGCGGCGAATTTTATTTCTCCGACGTGTATTCCAATCGGCGAGTGCCAGATCGGGTTAAAAATGATCGGCTGCTATATGGTGAATGCCTGGGGGGCGCATTGTATGGCAATGATTTTATCGACCTTGCCAAACGCCATGGCTTTGCTGATCCGCGTTTGGTTGAATCGCACCCAATCAGCATCACCGACCCGAAGCTGGCCGAGCGCGCCGAAGGGATTGAATTCTATTCGGCCACATACCGCCTTTTCAAGCTCGACAATCTGGAAAGCAATTGCGAAGATTATGGCCAGGCCGTGATCTATAAAGGCAGCATTGAACACC
>CAMBDR010000076.1 GCA_945864765.1 Janthinobacterium lividum
CCATCAATTCGATTACAAACCGGATCTATGTAGCAAATCAAAACGACAACAGTGTCACCCTCATTAATGGTGCCAATAACACCACGACGACAATCGCTGTTGGCACCAACCCCAAAGCAATTGCCGTCAATGAAATGACGAACAAAATTTATGTCACAAATTATCAAAGCAATTCGGTAACGGTCATTGACGGTGCGACCAACGCAGTGACTACCATTTCCACTGGCGCACAGCCATGGGCGGTTGCCGTCAACGAGCAAACCAACCGGGTATATGTTACCAACATGAGCATTGCTACGGTCACTGTCATTAATGGTGCCACCAACACGATTATCGAAACCATTGCAACCGGAACCAACCCTGGTTATGTCGCAGTCAATCTCATGACCAACAAGGCATATGTGGTTAATCAAAACAGCAGCAACATGACGGTTATTAACGCCACCTTTTAAGGTAGTAAGCCGATCTGGTATCGCAGTTGCGGCGGTGCCGTGATCGGTTCTTGTCCGATTGTCCGCAACAAGATCGCATTGGCACAAGGGCTCACCACCCTTGTGCGGTAAAATCAATGTCCTTTGATCCACCAGTGCAAGTACATCAGGCACCTTTCCAATGTCATTATCTTCGGCTAAACAGTGTCCTGGCAGGTAACAGGCATCCGCCATGACCGCTACGCCGTGGAAAACCGTATCCCGAATGAAGAAGTCAAACCGGATGCACTCAAGGGCAAATGTTTGTACGCGCCTTTGTGCGGCGGTGCAGTCATCCGGCCTTGATAAGATAAATCGCTATTGCGCAGGGGCTGGCTACCCTTGTGCGGTAGAATGGCAAGCCATAGTATTTCTACTTGAAAACTGGCAAACCATGTCCCATACCGCCCCCCTTGATGAAAACCACCCATTCTTTTCGCCCAAGGTAAGGCGATTTTTTTCAAGAATTATCACCAAATCGGTTATATTTTTCATGACCGGGCTTTTTTTGGGCGGCATAGTTCGAACTTATTTTTTTAGCAATGCGATGTATCGGCAAATCGAAGCGCAAGCGGTTACAGAGAAGCAAAACTTTTTTGACTGGCTTGCCCTTGATTTCCAGCACAATCTGCAACTGCGCCAGCAAATGCTACAACGCCTGCTCATTACCATGCCGCCCGATTTGGCAAGCCACCCCGCCGCCCTGCATGCGTGGTTGCGCCAGCAAGCTGCGCTGGTACCGCAATTTTCCCTGGGCCTGGCGCTGGAAGATCAACATGGCCAACTGATCGCGCAATACCCACAACACGCCGCGCCATTTTTGCCGACGCAGGCAAACCATGGCGGGCGCAATGGCCAACCCACTGCCAATATCAATGCCAATATCAATGCCAAACTCAATACAGACCTCAGTATCAACCACACTGAGCCAGGCACCATGGGCGGCCAACCTGCCCTGTCCACGCTCACTGCGGGCGATGCAGGCAAGCTGCGATTGCGCGGTCTGTCCCTGCTGGCCATGCCGGATTGGGTCAATCAGGTCAGCGCATACAAAAACAGTCAGCCAGGGCGCTATTTTCTGGTGTTCCCACGCGAGGGGCAATGGCTGGCGCTGGGTGATGCAGCCAATCGGCTGCAAGCACTGCCAGCGGGTGGCGTAGAGGCACTGTTTCCGGCCCCCGCCCCAATCAAACTGACCGATCTGAAAGCGACCCATGCCCCGCCGTCGGCCATTTTCTTCAAGGCAGTCGTGCCTGGCACGGCCTGGATCATCGTCACCAGCTTACCGCACAAAGAAAACGTGGAACTGACCCGTATCCTGCACAGACAAACCATCATCACCTTGCTCATCACTGTCGGCCTGGGCGGTTTGGTGGTTGCTTTTTGGGGTGGGTTCATCCTGGCACCGCTCAAACGTGCTGCGCGCCATGCCGAGCGCATCAACCGGGACGATACCCTGCTCGAACCATTCAAGGTTGAATCGAATGATGAAGTGGGTGACGTGACGGCAGCGTTTAACCGCGTTTTAAAAAAACTGGCCGATCAATCGGCCGAACTCACCGCGCAAAAGGAAGTGGCCGAATCGGCGGCACTGGCCAAATCACGTTTTTTAGCCGCCGCCAGCCACGACCTGCGCCAACCCATGCACGCCTTAAACCTGTATCTGGGCGCGCTGGCAGGCCACGATTTGCCCGTGGCAGCGCAACCCGTGCTGGCCAGCGTGCGCCATTGCGCGCAAACCATGGATGGCATGTTCCGCACCCTGCTCGATATTTCCAAACTCGATGCCCACACCCTACGCGCCGAACCGGCTGTGTTTCCGATTGCCATCCTGCTGGACAAAATTCAAATCGAATTTTCCGGCCCGGCCGAGGAAAAAGGCTTGCGGCTACGCGTAGCGCCCTGTCGCGCCTGGGTGGACACTGACCCGGAACTGCTCAATCAAATGCTGCGCAATCTGGTCAGCAATGCGATTCGCTATACCAAGGCTGGCAAAGTATTGGTCGGCTGCCGCCGTCGTGCGGGCCGTTTGCGGCTGGAAGTCTGCGATACCGGCATTGGCATTGCGCCTGAAGAACAGCAACCCGTGTTTGAAGAGTTTTACCAGGTCGGCAACCCCGAGCGCGACCGCAGCCAGGGTTTGGGGCTGGGGCTGGCGATTGTGCAAAGGCTGGCGCGCCTGTTGCGCACCCCCTTGAGTTTGCAATCGGCAGCGGGTAAAGGAACGGTGTTTGCCATCGATTTGCCGCTTGCCAAAGCGCCGAAAATGTCCTTGAGTGCGTCATTACCGGGACTATCGCCGCCATCACAGTCACTGCAATCACATTCACAGCGGGCACTAATCGCCATTATTGACGATGAAGAATTGATCCTCGACGCCACCCGCATGCTGCTGGAACAAGCTGGCTACCAGGTGTTGGCGGCCAGCAGCGGCGCGGCCATCATCCAACTATTGGCGGGCTGTGAGCGCATGCCCGATTTAATCATTTGCGACCATCGCCTGCGCGATAATGAAACCGGCGTCGAAGTCATCCAGCGCTTGCGTGATGAATTCAACAGCGATATTCCCGCCCTCCTGATCACCGGCGATACCGCGCCGGAACGGATTCAAGCCATTCTCGAAACCGGGATACCGATGCTGCATAAACCGCTGGAAGACTGGGCTTTGAAGCAAGCCGTGACGCGCTTGCTGGCGACCGTGCCGTAACACCCCCATACTTCCGTATAGTTTCAAAGCCATGATTGCGCTGTATCATGGCAGCATGAATCAATGGCAATCGTAACTCAATCCACCGCAGGCACATCATGACCCATACCGTACTCATCATTGAAGATCACCCGCTGTACCGGGGTGCTTTGGCCCACCTGGTCGCAGGCATCGTCGGCGAAGCGTTCACCATCGCGCTCAGCTCCGCCGAAGAAGGCTTGCGCCAGATCGACACGCTCAAAGCCATTGGTACGATTGTGCTCGATCTGGGTTTGCCCGGCATCCACGGCATTGATGCCATCCACGCCTTTAAAAACCGCTGCCCAAGTGTGCCGCTGATCGTCATCTCCGCCTCGGAAGACCGCCAGGAAGCCAGCCGCGTATTGCAAGCGGGCGCGCTGCTGTTTGTTTCCAAAGCGGTTTCGACCGAGGTACTCAGCGCCTGTGTGCGCCGGGTATTGGCAGGTGCCGTACTGGAACCGGAATGGATTACCGCCAACGGTAAAGCGGCAACGGGCAGCGTTACCACACTCAAGCTGACCCCACGCCAGCAAGAGACGCTGGTCTTGCTGGCACAGGGCCATTCCAACAAGGAGATCGGCCTGCGCATGGGCCTGGCTGAAATTACCGTCAAACTACACGTGTCATCGATTTTTCGCGAACTGGGTGTGGTCAACCGCACCCAGGCGGTGTTGGTGGCGCGCCAGCTTGGTTTGCAGCTTGATCCGCCAGCGTCCGCACAAGCAGGCTAAATGGCATGATCAGCCAGTAACAACAAAATACAGGTAAAATAAATTTACGCCTTTGATTACTTTCGTTACTTTAAAAACCTTACATCAAGATTCATTTATCGATTTCGGATGTATCTTTGTATTACGGTTTTTAATGCCGCGAAAAAAGTGGCGTCACGCTTGCCGCAACCTTGTGGTGTAAATCGGACGTAGTGTAAGCATTTCCCTGCCATTTTTGGAGCCAATGATCATGAAAAAGCCTATAGCAAAACTTCTGGCGCTGTTTTCAATCGTGCTTTCGGTTCACGCCAGCGCGGCCGAATCCATTAACATCAATGTTGATTCAGAAAACCCACCTTTTATGTACGCAGCAGGCAACAAGGCGGCGGGCCTGTATCCCGATCTGATTGCCGCCATCCTGCAAACCAGCGGCCAGCCGGCGCAAATTAACGCCAAACCATGGGCGCGCTGCATCGCCGAGATTGACGAGGCCATAGCAGGCGTGGGTGGCATCTACAAAAATGCCAAGCGCCTGAAAAGCTACGATTTCAGCGAGCCAATTTTTGTAGAAAAAATGGCGCTCTATTTCAACAAGACCAAACCGCTCAACTTTACCGGGGTAGCCGATTTGATCGGAAAAAAAGTGGGCGTGATTCGCGGCTGGAGCTATGGTGATGAATTTGATCTGGCAGTCAAGGATGGCAAAATCAGCGTGCATGAAGTCAAATCAGACAATCAAAATTTTCAGAAACTGGTAGCAGGCCGGGTGGATGCCATTCTAGCCATTGAAGAAGCGGGTGCCGCACAATTGAAAGATGCGCAATTTGCCGGCATAGGAAAAAGCGCGAAATATCTGTTTGAAAATCCAACCTTCCTGGCCTTCAACAAAAATGCCAGGCAAACCGAACTGTTAGCCAAATTCAACAAAGCCATTATGACGATGAAAGAATCGGGCAAGCTGGATAAAATCTCCAGCGATGCGTTGAGTAAATGATGATCAACCAATGCCCTCAAGCCATCATCCTGCCCGGTAAGTAGATGCCCCATGCGGTGCCGCCGCAAATTCGGGCAGCAATTCTGCCTGCTGTGAAAATGCCTGCAGCAGTGGAAACTGTGCAGCGGGCACCACGTCAGGCACCATGGCTTGGGTGAAGTGCCATGCAATGGCAACGGTCAGGCCAGCCTGATCGATGCTGGCGCTGGTGGCGGCAAGGGGCTGGCAGCGTAGTTCTGCCTCCAGCTCGCGCCAAGCGGCCAGCAGTTGGCCAGTGACCCGCTCGATCCAGGGCGCGTGGACTTTTTCCGGTGGGCGCACCTTGTGTTCGTATTCGATTTGAATCGCTTTCTCGCACGCGGCCAGCGCCAGCCCGGTCAGGCGCAAGCTGCGCCGCAATTCGGCTATCGACTCCGGCAGCAGACTCTTGCGACCTTTGGCCAATGCTTCGGCGTATTCCAGGATCAGGCTTGAATCCATCAACACATCGCCTTCATCGCTGATGAATGTCGGCGATTTAACCACCGGATTAATCTGTTGGAATTGGTCGAAGGTGCTGAAAACCGAGAGCGAGCGGTGTTCAAAGGGTATGCCCAACAGTTGTAGTGAAACCGCGACGCGGCGGCCATAGGGTGAATCGAGCATGCCGATGAGTTGCATGGTGTTCCTTTGGGTAGGTGGGTTGTGGGTGATTGATGGTTAGCGCAATTATAACACCAAATCAAGCCCCTTCATGGCCCGCAAATATCGCGGTCGCTGCACCGCAGCAATACAAGCCGCAAACAACGGATGTTGTTCACCCAGTCTTACAAAAAATTGTGGTGGATTAAACCCAACAGCAATTTGTCTGATTGCTGCAAGCGAAAGCGGCGAACGCAAATGGCGGGCATCCTCCAACGCCAGCACTACCCCCTCGTCCACGCCGGCCAAATAGGCCAAAAACTCGGTTTTGCTCAAGCCCGATACGAGGCCAAACTGCTCCCACAAAGCTGCTGGTGCGCCACGATGCACCGCCGTGATCTTGACGCGCCCGACAATCGAGCCAACCGGTAGTGTGACATACACCCACACAATGGTGCCGGGGCTAACGTGCATGGTACGCCGCCGCAACTCGATTTGCTTGCGACCAGCAAAAATATTCTCGGCATGACGTGGCGCGAGCGAAATCAGGATGTGTTCGTTGTTATTCATGATGAAATCCTTGTGCAAGAATGGCTTGCAATTGACTGGTTACCCCTTGTTATTCGCCGCAACGCCAGGTTGGACGGTGCATGGCATTGGCCTAATGGTACGTAGTTTGCAACAACTTGACAAGGAAAACTGCTTGAATCCCCTGCTGAAATGCACCTTTTCCGGTTCCCTGAAGTAACATTGAGATACGCAGGCAGAAACATTGGCGCGATGAATGTGTTGATACCTATGCCAAAAGGCCAGTGCTGTTGTTGCTGCTGGCCGGGTCCACGGTATTGATGCTGATCGATTTTGCTTGGGCGCGAGCGGTAGGGATATTTACACCGCCCCGGAAAACCGCAAAGAAGAGTACAGCCTGGTCAAGAACTTCCTCATTGAAAACGAGGTGTTGATCACATCCAATTTGTCGCCTCAATTTTGAAAGACAAACTACCCGCCGCATTGAATGACGAAGCCTATTTTGTGCTCAAGATGTCGCAACAAGACAAGCTATTCCGTATCGAACAATAAAAAATAATCATCGGTTAATTCAAAAATATTTTAAAATTTTGTGTAATGCCAGCGCAAGGCCAAGCGACAGATGCACAAGTTGATCATGCGCAAATCGCAAACGATGTATGATAGACTGAACCGCGTCATTGAAATTGATATTACATCAAACTTTAAACCCATTTATCGGAGAAACACATGAAAAAAGCTATTCAAACTGGTGCCATGATCGCTGTTGCTGCTGCCGCCATGGCTTTGTCGGGCACAACCCTTGCCGCTGGTACAGATACCATCAGCGCTGGCGACAAAGTACATTGCTCCGGCATTAATACTTGCAAGGGCACCAGCGATTGTTCTACCGCTGAAAACAAATGCAAAGGCCAAAACACCTGCAAAGGCCATGGTTTTGTATCTACCAAAGCGGGTGAATGCCTGTCCAAAAATGGCAAAATCATTGATTTGAACAAAAAATAATCCCATGTTGGCCAACGCCGGGCCACATGTCTGGCGTTGGCCACATTCGATGATGCAAACACCCCCCCTTTTTTTAATATTTCCGCTTTTCGCCCCCCATGTCGATACAGAACCCCTTGCTGACCACCTCACCCGGCTTTGGTCTGGGCTTGCGCACCACGCATTACAACGAAATATTGGCCGCCCCACAGCCAATAGACTGGTTTGAAATTCTGTCAGAAAACTATATGGTGCCCGGTGGCCGCCCACTGGCCATGCTGGATGCGATTCGCGCCAACTATCCTATGGTGATGCATGGCGTTTCGATGTCGATTGGCACGCCGCAAGGGCCGTCGATGGATTATCTGCGCGATTTAAAGAAACTGATGCAGCGGGTGCAACCACTCTGGGTGTCCGACCACATTTGCTGGACCGGTGTGCATGGCCACAATATGCATGACCTCTACCCACTGCCTTACACCGAAGAAACGGTTGCCGTGCTCGTGCAAAACATCCGCCGCGTACAGGATGTGCTGGGGCGGCGCTTGGTGCTGGAAAACGTATCGAGCTATCTGAGCTTTGCCAGCGACAGCATGAACGAATGGGATTTCGTGGCCGCCATTGCCGAACAATCGGACAGCCTGATTTTGCTGGACGTGAACAATATCTATGTGAGCAGCGTCAACCACGGTTTTGATCCGCTCACCTATCTCAATGCCATTCCGGGACAAAGGGTGCAGCAAATTCATCTGGCGGGCCATCACGACTATGGCACACATATCATTGATACGCACGACCACCCGATAGTCGATGCAGTCTGGAATTTATACGCTCAGGCGCTGCACCGTTTTGGCCCGGTTGCCACCATGATCGAGCGTGATGACAATATTCCACCCTTGGCCGAATTAATTGCCGAACTCGATATAGCACGCGGCATTGCACGCGATGTAGTAAATGGTATTGGCAAACAGGAGTTAGCCGCATGAAACCCGCCCTCGCCCTCGCGCCGTTACAACAAGCGTTTCAGCAATTCGTGCTGGGCCAGCAGGATGAAGCGGCCATCTTGCCGCAGATTGCCACGCGCCCCGGTTTGTCCTGCACTGAACGACTCGCGATTTACAGCAACGCCTACCGCATACGCCTGCGCGATGCGCTGTCCGAAGCGTTTGATAAAACCCATCGCTACCTGGGCGATGAATTGTTTTATGCCGCCGCTGCCGGGTATGTGGAACACAACCCGTCGCAATGGTCAAATTTGCGCTGGTATGGTGCCAGCTTCCCGGTTTTTTTACAGCAATACCTGCCAGAGCACCCGGTGGTGGCCGAATTGGCGGCGTTTGAATGGGCTTTGAGCCTGGCCTTTGATGCAGAAGATCAAGCCATTTTGCCCTTGAGCGCGCTGGCGCAAGTACAAGAAGATGAATGGGAAAGCATTGGCTTTGTTTGCCACGCCTCGGTACGCTTTTTACCGCTGCATTCCAACTGCGTGGCAATTTGGCTGGCGCTGGCCGATGCGACTGAAGATGCGGGTGAAACCGAGGAAAGCCCTGCCCCGCCCGAGCCAAGCTGGCAAGAATCGGCACAACCGTGGCTGATTTGGCGCAAAAATCTGCAAGCGCATTTTCGCTCCTTAAGTCAGCCAGAATATCTGGCCCTGTTGGGGCTGCAAGCGGGCCAAGGCTTTGCCGAAGTCTGCGCCATGGTGGCCGAGAACGCGCCGGAAAGCGCGGCGCAAATTGGGCAGTGGCTGCAAACCTGGCTAAGCGAGGAAGTGTTGCACGACTTTAAGCGCGCGGATTAAAGCCAATCAACCAACAACCCGGCAAGCAAATCAACCCGCCCACCCAATTATGACTTCCTTACTCCTGATCATTACCTCGTTCATCCTGGTGGCACTCAACGGTTTTTTTGTTGCCGCTGAATTTAGTCTGGTAAAACTGCGCCAAACCCGAGTCTTGACCCTGGCCAAATCGAATGGTTATGCTGGCAGAGTGCTGGCCAAAGTGCATGGCAAACTGGATGCCTACCTCTCTGCCTGTCAACTGGGCATTACCCTGGCTTCACTTGGTTTGGGTTGGATCGGCGAACCCGCGTTTGCCAGTCTGCTGGCTCCGTTGTTTAATGCGATAGGCTCCATTCCACAAAATATCAGCCATGGCATTTCGTTTGCGTTTGCCTTTTTTGTGATTTCGTTCTTGCATATCGTGGTGGGTGAATTGGCCCCCAAATCCATGGCCATTCGCACCCCCGAGCGTTTGGGTTTATGGTGCGCAGTGCCCTTATTCTTTTTTTATTGGGCCATGTATCCGCTGATCTGGATTCTCAATACCAGTGCCAACCGGGTGTTGCGTATGGCCGGGCTCAATAGCGGTCATGCCAATGACGCCCAGTATTCGATGGAAGAATTAAAGATTATTTTGCGCAGCAGCCGCCCCGATGGAAATATTCAACCGAATGAATGGCGTGTGATGACGCAAACGCTGGAATTTGGTGAGTTGGAAGTGTCCGAACTGATGCGCCCGATTCACGAACTGGTCTACCTGTCGGAAGGCCACACGCTGGAACAAAACCTGCACCGCATCCAGGCCAGCCGCTTTAGCCGCTTTCCGTATTTTAACCAGGAGCACACCAAAGTATTGGGTATGATTCATGTCAAAGATTTGTTTTTGGCGCAGCAAAAGGGCACACCACTGGACAAGCTGAATGCTTTTTTGCGACCAGTACAAATTGTCGCACCACGCATGTCAGCCATGGAATTATTCCGCCGTTTTCGCAAAGGTGCCGCGCATTTTATTTTGGTGGCAGAAGCCGGGCAAACATCGGCTCATGACCCGGTATTTCGTGGCTATTTGACGCTGGATAATTTGCAAAGTGCGCTGCTGGGCGAGATTCGGGATGAATTTCGCCAGGGTGATAATGATTGGGTTGAACTGGACGATCACACCCTGATCGGGAAAGGTAGTTTGCCGATTTATACGCTGGAGCGGGCACTGGGGGTTGATATTGAAAATGAAGAAGCCAATTTGGAAAATGTCGATTCCATCGGTGGCTTGATCATGGCCAAACTGGGTGAAATTCCACATGAAAAACAACGCATCGAATTCAATGCGTTTTCAGTGGTGGTAAAAAAGATGAATGGGCCGCGTATTGTGATGGTACGGGTGTATCCGAAGTAACTGCGTGCACTTGATGCAAGCACCTTGCACCTATTTTTATCATCCAACTCTGATAGAATGGAGCCATACTTTTATTCGATACTAACAAGATGACTACCTCCCAAATCAAAACAAGTTTGCAACATGCGCTCGCGGCGGGTCTGGAGACGGATCAAGTAAACAGCTATTTGAAGCAAATTCACGGCAAAGAAGACTTTTTAGCCGATTTACATCATCCCATTTATTTTATTGGCCCAATTGGCGTCGGGAAGTCCTCTTTAATTGCCATTGCTGCGGGCTTATTGCTTGATCCAAACCCACCAAGAAATCGTCAGGAATTACTCA
>CAMBDR010000077.1 GCA_945864765.1 Janthinobacterium lividum
ACCACTCGCCGCTCGTCAATACCAGCAGCATGATGAAGGCACCGGCATTGATGGCTAAAATGGTGTGGGTAATGCGCTCGGTGGCAGGGAGTAGCCGGGTTTGATCTTCGACCACAAAATCCCATAAAGTCAAACCAATTTCGACCGCAAACAACAGCAGTAAAGCCAGCGCCCACACCCCATGCCAGGCCCAACTTGATAGTCCAATAAACATGATGCTATAAATCAGTGAACGGATGGCGTGAATCGCCAGTTCCCGGCTGGCACTGGGGCGTTGCGGCAGCGCTTCGGTTATTTCGTGGTGATACAGGGTATCAAACGCGCCCAGCAAACCTTGCGCGGCCATTAATTGCAATGCCAATAAGTGGGTATTCATACGCTCATCATGTCAGAAATCGGTTTGTCAGTTGAGGCCAGGTCTGGCGCATCCACTTGGTGAAATACCCCAACCTGGGTGAAGGTGGTGCCAAACAGCACATGTCTGATTTCGATCCGAATATTAAATTGGGAAGGGCTGTCATTGCGATGGCAAAGAAAGGTTTTGCCGGGGCTGAACAGGCCGGGAATCGGCATCCGCCAGCCGAAAATTTCCCAGAAATAGCCGTCACTGGTGAAGTATAAATCGCCGTCCTGCACATGCAATTTTAATTTCATGCCCAAACCCATGCCGACATACTCCAATACTTCACCGTGTTCGCTTTCTTGCATATACGAGGTAAATTGAATCGGCTTGCGCCGATGCAGGTGATAGATGCGCTGCTTGAAAATAGCCGGGCTGTCGGGCTTGGAATAGACGATAATATCAACCGGAAAATCGCTGTCGTTATAAGGAATCAAGGCCCCATCGATCATGGGCATGGTGATCAACCCCATCAACTTACCAAACCAGGAACAACGTAATTCGCTCAACTTGCCTTGATAGCGCAAGGGTTTGCCCGGCTCCGGGTTATGCTCAAACCGGGTTTGGATGTCGGGATGCAGGCTTTGCCATGCCGGGCCTAACACTTTGCGAAACAACTCGCCTTCGGATGCCATCGGGTGTGCCTTCATTATGCCGTTTCCTTGTTTTGCAGAGCATAGATGCGGGTAAGCGGTGTGAATTGCCGCCGCCTACATAGCGGTTTGGGCATAGTGCAGCGGGCCGGGGTTCCAGTAATGCGGCGTGGATTAAGTCAAGCGCATCGGCATCGCATCCAGCCTTGCCGCCTGCACCACGGCAAGCGATGCATCCGGCACCCGCTTAGGCATCGAACGCCACGCTTTCTGCCTTGGCGGCTTGAACCACAGCAGCACGGTCGTGCGCCCATACCCCCAACGGGGTTTGCCCTTCCAGCCATTCATTGGGGCCAGTGAACCACAGCGCCAATTGCCAACCGGGTTCATAATCACGCGCCAAGACCTGTATCAATTGCGCCATTTCGGGGTGGCAACGCCTTGCCAGCAGATCAAACTGAAAGGTAGGGAAATAATCTTGCCCATGCAGGCGCACGGAAAATATTTTACCTTTGTCCTTGAGATGGCTTGCTGTTGCGGCCCGGTTTTTTGCCTTGGAATCAAGCAGGTCAGCCACCTGCTTGCTGCTTGCCAGTTCGCATTGCTCAATGAATTGCGCGCGCAACTGTGCGTTTTGCTCAATTTGCCAAGCCCGTGCGCTTTGTACCGCCAGCGCTGGCAGCGGTGGCATGGCTTGCTGAATGCGCGCTTCAAGCTGCGCCTGCTGCGCGGCCAAACCCATTATTGGCTGCGCCTCCATTAGCCGCGAGAATTCTGCCGTCATGCGCGCTACCACGCGCTCTTCCATTTCTTGCAAACACTGATGCAAAACAGCATTAAACCCACGCCCCGATGACAAAAAGGCCGAAGCGGCACGACTTTCAACCTGATATGGCTGCACCTCTTGCCGCAGCACATAAGGTTGACTGGCAGCAACCGGGGCACTGGCCCACACAGACTGTTTAAGTAGTTTGCCCTGCCCTGGCCGCTTGAGCCGCTTGACAACAGAAAAAGATTTGATCGCCATGATTTAGAGAAATAATTCAGAAAAATGATTCACATGATTTAAAAGTGTATCACACAAATCACAATAGTCAAGAAAAAAACCTCGCGTCAAGAATCACCGCCGGGAATCAACATTCACGCTTTTTTGAATTTGCGCCGCACCATAGGGTAAATACACATGAAAAACAGTACCGCGACCAACTTCACTTTCCACCTCAATCCGGCCGCGATGCTTGACAATAATTTTCCTGACGATATCCAAACCCAAACCCGTACCCTCGCCTGCTGGCTTGGTGGTAAAGAAGGAATCGAAAACGCGCTCCCGGATTGCTTCCGGTATGCCGTGCCCGGTATCGGCAATCGACACCACAGCACAATCATCGCGCCGCGCAATGCTGATGGTCAAAGTGCCGGTCTGCTCCATGGCCTGCATGGCTTGCATGGCGTTGTGAATCAGATTGGTCCAAACCTGATTTAATTCATCAGGCCAACACAGTATCGGCGCGATAGTTTGGTAGTGGCGCACCAGATCGGTATGCTGTTTGATTTGATTTTGGTAGATGGTGAGCACCGTTTCCATGCCTTCGGACAAATCCGCCTGGATCGGCTGCGCCGATTGATCAAAATGCGAAAACGATTTTAAGGCAAACACGATTTTTGCGACCCGATCCACCGCAATATTGATATTGGCAGAATTGGTATGAATGCTACCCAAACTATACGCTGTCCCCAGGATCAGCCTGGATTCAGGGTGGCGCAACAGGGGTAAATAGGTATCCAATTCTTCATAAGCTTTGAGCTGCACCAAAATATCGGCACAATAACGCGCTTGCGCCACACCGTCAGCTTCCAGATGGGCGGTTGCCACCCGCACCATGGCGCGCTCCTCGCGCGAGCTCAGGGGCGGCATCGCCGCATTACTTGTGGCGACCAAGCGGATGAACAAGCCAGCGCTTTCGGCGTCAAGCAACTGAAACAGTTTGGGCAAGTTTTGCTGAACCGTGACCAGCGAGTCTGCGATACTTTTGCCACTGGATTTGACTGCGCCGATCGGGGTGTTGATTTCATGCGCCACCCCCGCCACCAACTGCCCAAGCGCAGCCATTTTTTCTGATTGAATCATTTGCTCGCGCCGCTCGGCCAATTCGCGCTCTTGCTGCTTTTGGCGCTGCATATGACTGAGCAAATTGGTTTGCAATTGATTGATGCCCGCCACCAATTGTTGTAACTCGGGGCTGGCCGACTCGGGCAGATTCAACCCTTGCGCCAAATTGCCCGGGTTGAGATTGGCAATATGTTGGGTAATGTGACGCAAATGTGTCTTCATCCCACTCGGCATTATGACTCTCCCCGGCCCAATTCAACCCGGTTGCGGCCGCTGTCTTTGGCGCGATACAAAGCGGCATCAACCCGCGCCATCATCGACTCGATGGTATCGCCAGTATGGTACACGGTGACGCCAAAACTGGCGGTTTTGTGGCCCGCCACCGGAAAATCATATTCCTCAACGGTTTGACGTAATTTCTCTGCCAATACCATGGCTCCATCCTGATTGGTTTCAGCCAGCACAATCAAAAATTCTTCCCCGCCCCAACGCCCCACCAGATCGCTTGCGCGCGAACATTGACGCAAAATTTGTCCGATCGCACACAATACCTGATCCCCCGCCTGATGGCCAAATTGATCATTGACGGCCTTAAATTTATCAATGTCGAGCAAAA
The DNA here is from genome assembly GCA_945864765.1 of Janthinobacterium lividum. Lineage (GTDB taxonomy): Bacteria > Pseudomonadota > Gammaproteobacteria > Burkholderiales > Burkholderiaceae_D > CAMBDR01. The sequence continues at coordinate 3,720 of CAMBDR010000077.1, forward strand.
TCAAGGCAAAGCAAGCGTTATAGCGCTGACTGAGAATCAATTGCTGCTCCAGGATTTGATCGAGCTTGAGCCGATTGAATAATCCGGTCAACTTATCGGTCACGGAAAGCCGCTCCAGCTCCAGATTTTTCTCTTTGAGTTCAGCCGTGCGCGCTTCCACCAATTGCTCCAATGTCGCATTAATCTGACGCAATTCCTTATTTTGCTGCTCCAGCGCACATTGTTGCGCATACGCATGCACGGCGGTACGTACCGTGAGGACCAGATCGTCATTATCAAATGGTTTTTCCAGAAAACGATACAGGTTGGCGTCATTGATGGCGCGCTTCACCCCATCGAGCTCACTTTGCCCGGTTAATAAAATCTTCATGGTTCTGGGGCTTAATTGATGCATCTGCACCAACAATTCATCGCCATGCATGCCTGGCATGATATAGTCGGAAATAATCACGCACAGCTCATTGCCCTGCTGCGCCAGTTCAGCTTGAATTTCCAGCGCTTCCTCACCGCTTTCCGCCACGTCAACTACATAGCCTTGGCCAAGATGCTTGCACAGCAAGGTGCGCAATGCATTAAGCAGCGTTACATCATCATCCACACATAAGACAAAATAATTGCTCATATCGCCACCCTCTGTTGATCCTGGTCCATTCTCGTCATGCTCACACCCTCTGCACTTTGATTGATTCTATACCACTTCTTGCAAGCTGCAGCAATGCAAACCAGTTTGATGTCAGATACAAGCTGCGCTACTGGAGCACCAGCTCTATTTTTGTCCCCTACAATAAGCTGCTGCGAAAAAGCCCGTCACCAGCAGCAACAAGACCAATAACAAAATTGACAACCAATAGCTTTATCTGTGCCAAACCTGGCTTGAGGAAATAGGAATATGAGTGAATATGATTATGTCATCGTCGGCGCAGGCTCGGCTGGTTGCGTTCTGGCGAATCGGCTCTCGGCCGACCCGGCCATCCGGGTTTGTCTATTAGAAGCCGGGCCACCCGATTCCAGCGTGTTTATCCGCATGCCGATCGGCATTATTTACCTGATGATGAGCCGCACCATGAATTGGCGCTATTACACCGAACCCCAGGCGCACCTGAATCAACGCCGCATGTATTGGCCGCGCGGCAAAACCCTGGGCGGCAGCAGTTCCAGCAATGCCATGGTGTACACCCGTGGCCACGCCGCCGATTATGATCATTGGGCTGCGCTGGGCAATGCGGGTTGGAGCTATGCCGATGTCTTGCCGCTGTTCAAGGCCAGTAGCAATAATGAACGCGGCGGCGGCACTTTTCATGGCGTGGGTGGACCTTTGAACGTGAGCGATTTACGCTCGCCCAATGCCTTGAGCCACGCCTATTTGCAAGCAGCAACGGCGGTCGGTTACCCCGTCAACCCGGACTTTAACGGTGCCAGCCAGGAAGGTGTGGCGCTGTATCAGGTGACGCAAAAAAATGGCGAACGCTGGAGCGTGGCGCGCGCCTACCTGCACCCGGTGCGCGAGCGCGCCAACCTGCACGTAATCACCCATGCGCACGCCTGCCAGATTTTGCTGGAAGGCAAGCGCGCGGTGGGGGTGGCGTATTTACAGCGCGGCCAGCGCCATGAAGTGCGCGCCAGGCGTGAAGTCTTGCTTTCGGGCGGGGCCATCAATTCGCCACAATTGCTGCTGTTGTCGGGCATCGGGCCACAGGCCGAATTGGCGCGCCATCATATTCCCGTGCAGCACGAACTGCCGGGGGTCGGGCAGAATTTACAAGACCATCTGGATGTGCTGGTCGTACACAAATGCACCAAGCCCGTTTCATACGGCGTGTCATGGCGCAATTTATTGGCGCAAGGCAAACATCTATATAATTACCTCAGACATCGGCGCGGCCCATTTACGACCAATTCAGCCGAGGGTGGCGGCTTTGTCAAAAGCGATGCACAGCAAGCGATCCCCGATTTGCAGTTTCACTTTTCACCCGCTCATCTGGACGACCACGCGCGCAACCTTTCGCGCATGGCCTTCACCATGATAGGGCATGGTTACGCCTTGCATGTCTGTGATTTGCGCCCGAAAAGCCGGGGGCAAATTGGCTTACATAGCAGCGACCCGCGCGCGGCGGCGCGTATCGAACCGAATTATTTATCCCACCCGGACGATATGGCGACCTTGGTCAAGGGGGTGAAAGCGGCGCGCAAGGTGCTGGCCGAACGCGCCTTTGACAACTATCGCGGCGCAGAAATATTCCCCGGTAGTAGCGTGCAAAGCGATGCCGAAATCGAGCAATTCATCCGCAAAAAAGCGGGCACCATTTATCACCCGGTGGGCACTTGCAAGATGGGGCACGACCCGATGGCCGTGGTAGACAGCCAATTGCGCGTGCATGGGATGCAAGGTTTGCGGGTGGTGGACGCCTCAATCATGCCAACACTAATTGGCGGCAATACCAATGCGCCCACCGTGATGATTGCGGAAAAAGCGGCGCAAATGATTTTGCAGAATGATTTTGCAGCACTAGCAAGCTCTAGGGCTTGACAAAGCGCAGGGTAAACCGATCACTCTCGCCAATGGCCAGGTATTTGTCGCGATCTTTCTGCGCCAAAGCCAAGGTCGGCGGTAAGGTCCACACGCCTTCGGCATAATCCTTGGTATCTTTCGGGTTGGCATTGACTTCGCTCTTGCCAACCAGTTTAAAGCCAGCTTTTTGCGCTTGCTCAATCACAAACTCTTCCGGCAAATAACCTGCGTCCAGCACAGCTTTGAATTCAGCCCCTTTTTTGGCGCGATGATCCACCACGCCCAAGGTGCCGCCCTGTTTCAAAACCGCATACATCGCCTGAAACATGGCGTCCACCGTGCCGTTGGCCGACCAGTTATGCACATTGCGGAAGGTGAGCACCACGTCGGCGGAACCATCGGCACCCAGCTTGGGCGCTTTGGCAATATATTCAACTACTTTGGCTTTGAAATAATGAGCTGGATCCGCCGCCAATTTTTCTTTAAACGCGTTATTGCGTTTGGTATTGCCCGCTTGCGCTTTATCAGGCAAACCCTCATTCGATACCACTGCCGCAATATATTGGCCCCGGCCATTCAATAACGGTGCCAACACTTCGGTATACCAACCGCCACCGGGGGTAATTTCAATCACGGTTTGGTTGGGCTGAACCCCAAAAAAGCTCAGCGTTTGAATCGGGTGGCGATATTGATCGCGCGCCCGATTGGTTTCAGAACGGTGCGTATCGACCAAAATCGGGGTCAAAATGGGCGATAAGTCCGCTTGCAAACTCTCGGCTTGAACCACAACGCTGGCAAGCAAGGCAAAACCAGCAAAAATACAACGGTGCATAAAATTCCTTTAAAAAAAACATCAAGCCACCAAACGGCGATACCAGCCGCCCGGCAAGCGCTCCAACAAACCATCCAATTCCAGCGTTAATAACTGCTCGGTCAAACTGGCCGCATCCAAACCGGTACGCAAAACCAGACTATCGACATCAACCGGATCAAAGCCCAATGCCTGGACAATGCTCAAGGGTTGCCCGGTCAAGGCCACGGGTGCTTGTACCACAATCGGGCGTTGCGGATTATAGTCGCGCAATTCTTCCAAAATATCTTGCGCGGACTCGACCAATTTGGCCCCTTGTTTGATTAATTGGTGGCATCCTTTGGACAAGGCCGAATGAATCGAACCGGGAATGGCAAACACATCGCGACCTTGCTCCAGTGCCATGCGTGCGGTGATCAGAGAACCCGATTGCGCCGCCGCTTCCACCACCAACACCGCCCGCGCCAAGCCGCTGATAATGCGGTTGCGGCGTGGGAAGTTACTTGAAATGGCCGGTATACCCAGGGCATATTCACTGAGCAAACAGCCTTTTTCCGCAATTTGATGCGCCAATTTGCGATTGCGTGCCGGGTACACAATATCGGCCCCGGTGCCAATCACCGCAATGGTGGAACCCGTCCCTTGCAAACCGCCTTGATGCGCTGCGGTATCAATACCTTGTGCCAAACCGGAAACAATCGGCAAGCCCGCCTCACTGATGGCGCAGGCAAAGCGCTGGGCATCGGTCAAACCCTGGCTGCTGGCATGGCGACTACCGACCATCGCCAGTGCCGGGAAATTGAATAGATCGAGCCGACCTTTGGCATACAACAAGATGGGGGGATCAGCAATAGTCAACAAGGCGGCAGGATAGGCGGCATCCGCCCATGACAGGACATGATTATCGGGCTGACTCAACCACTCCCCGGTGGTATCAATCAACTTCAGGGTTTGCTCTGAGGGTGGAGCCAGCAAAGCCTGGGCTACGCGCTCCGACACCACTTGGGTCAGGGCGGAAAAGGAGCTGGTAAAAATATTCGCAGGCAGACCGAACGCGTTTAACAACTGGCGTGCGGTACTCGGCCCCACGCCAGCGGTTTGTTCCAATCTCAACCAATCGGCCAGCTCTTGTTGCCAGCCTGCTTGTCCGGTATTCACGTCTGATTGTTCACGAATAATTGTTCACAAATTATTGCGGTGATTGCGCCAAATCGCCAACCTGTACCGCATCTTTTACCTGCATCACCAACCCATAGGAAATGTGTTTAAAGGTGCGGAAAATAAACAAATTGCCGTATTGTTCGTCGGGCAATTTCAAAGTGGGCTTACTGAGTTGGAATAATTTGGGTTTCGCCGTGCGGTCTTTTACGTTGACGCCAGTGCGGGATAATTCCAGCACGGTTCCCAGATCCAGGCCATCAAGTGCGCCACGATTAACCGATACAATCTGGTTTTGCCCTGCATGCACCACACCGCCATACACGGACATAACGCGCGCCTTCACCTCTTTGGATGGTGGATGCGGCGCATAATTTAACAGTGGCGTCGGTGGCGCGGGCAATAAGCGATCTCCGGCACTCATTTCCTGATGAAAACTGGCCACCACAAAGGTGTGTAAATCATTGCCCGCCCGTGCTAATTGAGTCAGTTTGACAGTGCCCAAAAAGTAAGCTTCATGGCCAATCACTTTCCCGGTATCCGGGTCTTTCAAAGCAGCAGCGGGGCGAAATACCTGAAACGACGTGCCATCTTTTAAATCGCCGCGCACATAAGCTTTATCTCCCGCCCCCAAACTGATCCGACCTTCTTGCGCAGCAGCAATAACGGGCGCATTTGCCAGCTCGTTGGCTTCAATAATTAAGGGCTGGGTTAAGAAAGGTTCGATCACATTCGATGGAATCGAAGTAATCGCATCCGAATCAACACCTTGCGAGCGAATTTGTGGTTTTAAGTTGAGATCCGAATTATTGCCCTGGGAACCGCTACCATTGCCACTGCCACTGCCATCGAGCGGTTTACCCAAACGTAGGCGACCATTGACGCGATCAAAATACACGGTTTGACCGGGATAAATCCAGTGTGGGTTTTTAATCTCTTCTTTATTTAAACCCCATACCTCAGGCCAACACCATGCATGCTCTAAAAACTTCCCGGAAATGCCCCATAAAGTATCACCTTTCACCACCAAATGTGAATCTGGCGCATTGGGTTTAAAGGCGCAACGCGAATTGGCGGCGTGTGCAACATCAGGTAAGTACGCAGAAAGAGCAAGAACAAGGCCGACTGTGCTAAAATTTTTCATTGTGAAATCCAAATCGTGAGGCAGGTTGGTTTACCAAAGAATCATGCTAACACATGATATGAGTGTATAGTATCGCGAGCAATGCAAAAACTTGCCGATTCGACCCAGATTCTGCCCACAAATCCTTAACTTTGCAAGAGAAAACCCTTTATGTGTTGCACATTCGACGTATGGCCTTATTAAATATCCTCCGCTACCCCGATTCGCGCTTGCATAAAATTGCCAAGCCCGTCACGCAATTCGACGATCGCCTCAAACGCCTGGTGGCTGACATGGCTGAAACCATGTACGAAGCACCCGGTGTGGGCTTGGCTGCAACACAAGTTGATGTTCATCAATGTGTGGTTGTGATCGATACCTCTGAAACCAAAGATGCGCTCACCGCCTTCATCAACCCCGAAATTATTTGGGCCAGCGAAGACAAACAAATCTATGATGAGGGCTGCCTGTCGGTGCCCGGCATTTACGATGGGGTCGAGCGTCCGGCAAAGGTGACGGTACGCGCCTTCGATACCGATGGCAAAGCCTTTGAGCGCGATTGCGAAGGCTTGCTGGCCGTTTGTATTCAGCATGAGATGGATCATTTGATCGGTCGGGTGTTTGTCGAATATTTGTCGCCGTTAAAGCGCAATCGGATCAAGGCCAAAATGCTCAAGGAAGAGCGTGCTGGCAAGAAATAAGCTGCCCTGGGTCACCTACACCGCCTACACCACCAAATCGACATGCTGCACCGTGCCTGCGCTGCCATCTTCGCGCAGGTACACGCCCGTGCTGCGCAACTGGCCCTGGGTTTGGTTTTGCCCATCTTTTAAGGCAAACGGGGTGTTGGCGTTGGCCAAAAAGATGGCTCCCACGCCTTTCTCTGCCAGCGTGGCAACTTGATCCTGACCGCTGGCGTCTTTGTTGTACAGGCGCAGGGCGCTAAACACCGGGTCGTTTTCATCAATCACCTGATTGTGGTCGCTGTCATACGCGGCCAAGTCCTGAAAACCATTGCCGCTTTGCGGGCCAAACAATTCCTTGCCGTTGTTGATTTGGCCATCGCCGTTTTTATCCAGAGCCAAAAAGGTGCTACCGCTGTTGACAAAGTGAACTTGC
>CAMBDR010000078.1 GCA_945864765.1 Janthinobacterium lividum
GTCAAATTCCGCATGGGTTTTTGGAATGGGCGTCCGCTCAAAACCCATATGACGCAATTGGTTACCGCCCTGGGTGAAGTGGCCAAACAATATGGCGCATGGGTGCGGCTGCATTATGTCTATCCTTATCCCCACGTGGATCAAATCATCCCACTCATGGCGGAAGGCTTGATTTTGCCCTATCTGGACGTGCCGCTGCAACATGCCCACCCCGAGGTATTAAAGCGCATGAAGCGTCCGGCCAGTGGTGAAAAAAATATCGAGCGCATTCAGGCCTGGCGCGCGCTATGCCCGGATATTACCGTGCGCTCCACCTTTATTGCCGGTTTCCCCGGTGAAACCGAAGCCGAATTTCAATATCTGCTGGATTTTCTGGCCGAAGCCAAAATCGACCGTTTGGGTTGCTTTGCCTATTCCCCGGTGGAAGGGGCTACCGCCAATTTACTCGACAACCCGGTGCCGGCAGAAGTGCGCGAAGAACGGCGCGCGCGCCTGATGTTGTTGCAAGAAGATATTTCCAAGCAACGCTTGCGCGCCAAAGTGGGCACGCGCATGCGGGTTTTAATTGATGAATTGACGCCGACTGGCGCAGTGGGGCGCTCGGTTGCCGATGCGCCGGAAATCGACGGTGTGGTGTATGTGAAAAAACCATTTGAGCCACATCGTAAATTGCAGGTCGGGGAATTTGTCGAAGTCGAAGTCACTTCCTCCGATGCGCATGATTTGTGGGCTGAAGCTTAATTTTTCGCACCAGGAGTGATCATGTCCAAGGCCATTCAAACTGCCCTTATTCATAGTGATTATCAGGCCCCGGCCGGTTTTGTTGGCTGCCAACCCGCAATTCATCACGCTTCCACCATCCTGTTCGAAAACGTGGCGCAAATGCGTGCGCAGGATTGGCATAGTAAAAGCGGGTATACCTATGGTTTGCACGGCACCCCCACTACCTTTGAGTTGGAAGCGCGCATCGCGGCAATTGAAGGTGGCCAGCATTGCGTGTTGGCCCCCAGTGGTTTGGCCGCGATTTCGCTGGTGTTTCTGGCTTGCCTGAAGACTGGTGACGATGTATTGCTACCCGATAATGTGTATAACCCCGGTCGTAGCCTGATTGATTGGATGGGGCGCGACTATGGCATTACCGTGCGTTATTACCAGCCGATGATCGGGGCCGCAATTGCCGATTTGATTTTACCCAACACCCGCCTGATTTGGGCCGAAACCCCCGGTTCGGTATCGTTTGAAGTCCCTGATATTGCCGCCATAGCCAAGGTTGCGCATCAACACCGGGTATTGCTTGGGGTGGATAATACCTGGAGTGCCGGTTTGGCCTATCGCCCTTTGGCGCATGGGGCCGATATTGTGATGCAGGCGCTGACCAAATATCAATCCGGCGGTTCGGATGTGCTGATGGGCGCGCTGATCACGCGTGAGAAAAGCACTTACCGTCGCTTGAATCTGGCGCATATGCGGCTGGGCTATGGCGTGAGTGGCGATGATGCGTATTTGGTGCTACGCAGTTTGCCTACCCTGAAATTACGGTTTGATGCGCATGACAAGGCGGCGCGCCAGATTGCCAATTGGCTGCTGGGGCGGCCGGAAGTGGCCACGGTATTACACCCGGCCTTGCCGGATTGCCCCGGCCATGAGATTTGGCAGCGTGATTTTTCGGGTGCCGGCGGGATTTTCTCAGTCTTACTCGACCCGGCTTACAGCAGCAACCAAGTGGATGCATTGGTCGATCACCTGCAATTATTTAAGATTGGTTTTAGCTGGGGTGGTGCGCATAGCCTGTGTATCCCCTATCAAATGAATGAAATACGCCAGGAGTGGCATCATCAAGGCCAATTGCTACGCTTTAATATTGGCCTTGAAGATGTGCAGGATTTGATAGATGACATTGAGCAAGCTTTTCAGTATTTGGCATGATGCCAGCATGGCGTGGCATTACACCCCAAGCAAGTCGCTGGGCGATTGAGTGGCGGGTTTGGGCTGCCTTTTGAGTAAGGCTGCATAGCGCCGTGCGTGTGCTTCCAGCAGTTCGCGGAAATCGCTGGCGTGCTGGCGTGATTCTTCGATTTGTTCGTCAAAATCGGCCATGGCGGCGAGATTGCCCTCTTGTGAAGCCAGCGTGCGAAACTGCGGATAAATTTCAGCGTATTCTTGGGTTTCCTTGGCCAGCGCGATTTCGAGTGAACGGGTAGGGGGCGTTTGCGCCCTTGGATACAGTAAATCCAAATGAGCAAACGCGCGCTGCACTTCATTGGCAGCGATTTTTTCGAAAACCTCGGCGATATCGACGGCACCTGCTTCACGCGCGCGTTTGGCAAAGTATAAATACTTGATGTGCGCCATGGATTCGCCAGCAAACGCCCATTCGAGATTGTCGTTGGTATTGCTCAAATGATCTAACTTGGGTGGTACGATGATAAACTCCACAGGGTAAATTATTAAGATGAATTGCAAGACCCGCTATGATACCTAAAAAACAGTCATTTGTAAAATTTATTTTAACGTATTTCTTAATAGAAATTGTTGAGGCACGGAAACGCGTTACTGATGATACGGATTGGGTTTGAATGGGTTTTAATGGGTTTTAATGGGTTTGATTAAAAATATGGATTTTTCATTAGCTTACACAGGAAGGTTTTCGGTATGAATTCGCCATTGGATCAAAAAAAGGAATTGCGTCAACAGTTGCGGCAAGCCGCCTTGGAGTATCACGAATTCCCGACGCCAGGTAAAGTTAGTATTGCACCCACCAAGCAACTCACCAATCAACGCGATTTGGCCCTGGCCTATTCGCCCGGCGTGGCCGCACCGTGCGAAGAAATAGTGAAAGATCCGTCCAGCGTCTATCGTTACACTGCACGCGGCAATCTGGTCGCGGTCATTACCAATGGCACGGCGGTATTGGGTTTGGGGAATATTGGGCCGCTGGCATCCAAACCGGTGATGGAAGGCAAGGGCGTGTTATTTAAAAAGTTTGCCGGTATTGATGTGTTCGATATTGAAATCAATGAACAAGACCCGGACAAATTAATCGACATCATCGCCTCGCTCGAACCCACCTTTGGCGGGATCAATCTGGAAGACATCAAAGCCCCCGAATGTTTTTACATCGAGCGCAAATTGCGGGGCAAGATGAAAATTCCGGTGTTTCATGATGATCAACACGGCACCGCGATTATCGTCGGTGCTGCCATCCTGAACGGAATTCAGGTGGTCGGTAAAGACATCAAACAATGCAAAATGGTGGTGTCCGGGGCTGGCGCGGCGGCATTGGCTTGCCTGGATTTATTGGTCGATTTGGGGTTCCCGCTTGAAAACATCTTTGTGACCGATTTGGCGGGCATGGTGTACAAAGGCCGGGTGGAATTGATGGACCCCGACAAAGAACGCTTTGCGCAAGAAACCAGCGCGCGCTGCTTGGCTGATATTATTCCCGATGCCGATATTTTCCTGGGCCTGTCGGCGGGTGGCGTGTTAAAGCCGGAGATGGTGCAAAAAATGGCGGCGCGGCCTTTGGTGCTGGCGCTGGCCAACCCCACGCCTGAAATTTTGCCGGAAGAAGTGAAAGCGGTGCGGCCCGATGCGGTGGTGGCAACCGGGCGGTCTGATTACCCGAATCAAGTCAACAATGTCTTGTGTTTTCCGTATATTTTCCGGGGCGCGCTCGATTGCGGGGCCACCACCATTACTCGTAAGATGGAAATTGCAGTGGTGCGCGCCATTGCCGATCTGGCGCGGGCCGAGCAATCGGATATCGTGGCGACCACCTATGGCATTCATAATCTGTCGTTTGGGCCGGAATATTTGATTCCGATGCCATTTGATCCACGTCTGTTGATTAAAATTGCACCTGCCGTGGCCTTGGCGGCGCAAGAATCGGGGGTGGCATCGCGTCCGATTGCCGATTTGGACGCCTACGCGGATCGTTTGCAACAGTTTGTCTACCGTAGTGGCACCTTCATGAAGCCGCTGTTTGAAATCGCCAAAACCGCACCGCCCGAGCGCAAGCGCATCATTTACTGCGAAGGCGAAGAAGAGCGCGTGTTGCGGGCGGTACAAGTGGTGGTGGATGAGCGTTTGGCCAAGCCGACCTTAATTGGCCGCCCCAAGGTGCTGGAGCAGCGCATTACCAAATTTGGCTTGCGCTTAAAGTTGGGTGTTGATTTTGATGTCATCAACCCCGAGTTTGATGAACGCTTCCGTGATTATTGGCAGACTTACCACCGCATGACCGAGCGCAAGGGCGTGACCCAGCAATACGCCAAAATTGAAATGCGTCGGCGCACTACCCTGATTGGTGCCATGGCGATTCATAAAGGTGATGCCGACGGCATGATTTGCGGCACCTTTGGCACGCCCAATTTGCATTTGCATTATATCGATCAAGTTATTGGCAAACGGGCGGGGGCGCAAGTGTATGCAGCATTGAATGTGTTACTGCTGCCAGACCGTCAGATCGCAATGACCGACACCCATATCAACACCAATCCTACCGCAGAGCAAGTGGCCGAAATTACCATGATGGCGGCGGAAGAAATGCAGCGTTTTGGTTTGATGCCACGCGCGGCCTTGCTCTCGCATTCAAATTTTGGTTCCAGTAGTACCGAATCGGCCTTGAAGATGCGCGAGGCACTGGCCTTGATCCAGGCGCGTGCGCCGCATTTGGAAGTGGATGGAGAAATGCATTCCGATACGGCGCTGGATTCGTCATTGCGTCACGCCATTATGCCGCATTCGACTTTGAAGGGTGATGCCAATTTATTGGTGATGCCCAATATTGAATCGGCCAATATCGCCTACAACCTGTTGAAAACCACCAGCGGCAACGGCATTGCGATTGGCAATATCTTGCTCGGCTGCGCCAAGCCGGTGCATATCGTCACCCCTTCGGCGACCGTGCGGCGGATTGTGAATATGACGGCGCTGTGTGTGGTGGATGCGGTGGCGGAGCGGTAGATCATGTCCAGTGTCAGTTCACTAACGGTGCGGGGTTACAAGTCGATTCGGGAATTAAACGACTTCCCGCTGACCAATTTAAATGTGTTGATTGGGGCCAATGGGGCGGGTAAGAGTAATTTTATCAGCCTGTTTCGACTGCTGGCCGAGATGATGGCTCAACGCTTGCAATTGTATGTGCCGCTTCAGGGCGGTGCGGAGGCGTTTTTACATTTTGGTAGCAAGACGACGGATCGTTTGGCCGCAAAGTTTTATTTTCGGAATAAGTTTTTTAGTTTGATACCTAAAGAGTGTTATGCATTTCAATTAATTCAGGCATTGGATAATCGTTTGGTTTTTGAAACTGAGCAATGCATGATGTTGAACGAGGATGGGGGGGTAATTGCTGAGCTGGTCAGTGATTTTGGACAAGGCCATCATGAGTCAAACTTGCGGCAAGAAAAAAATTTGCATGCGCTATTTGTGCGAGAATTAATTAGCAATTGGCGAGTTTACCATTTTCATGACACGGGCGACACCGCCAAGGTCAAACGCATCCATGGCGATAATGATAATTTGCGCCTGAAACAGGATGCCGCCAATCTGGCCGCGTATCTGCGCATGCTCAAGCACAAACATGAACCGGAATACGAACGTATCGTTTCGACTATTCGGCTGGTGTTGCCGTATTTTCTGGAGTTTTACCATCGGCAGGATGATACGGGTAATGTCCAATTGGAATGGCTGCATCGTAATGACCCGGACACACCCTTGAAGGCGCACATGCTGTCCGATGGCAGTTTGCGTTTTATTTGCCTGGTGACCTTGTTATTGCAACCGATTGACTTGTTACCTGACACGATCTTGATTGACGAACCCGAACTGGGTTTGCACCCGTATGCGATTACGATTTTGGTCAGTATTTTCAAACAAGTTGCCGAAGACAAGCAGTTGATTATTTCCACCCAGTCGGTGGAACTGGTGAATGAATTGGAGCCTGACGATGTGATTGTGGTCGATCAGGATGAGGGTGCATCGACGTTCCGGCGTTTTTCCCGGCAAGAGCTGGCGGTTTGGCTGGAGGATTATTCACTGGGTGAGATTTGGTGCAGCAACATCATGGGGGGGAGACCGTGATATGTTGGAATTGAGTGTTATTGTAGAAGGGGAGACAGAGGCCGCATTCATCAAGCAAGTTATCGCTCCCGAACTCAGGCTTGGCCATGTCTTCGTTAAACCAGTTTTTCCGAGGGACAAACAAGGCGGTGCAGTGACGATTGATCGTTTAAAAACCGGGCTGTCAAGTTGCTTAAAAGTGGTAACAAGCCTGTGGTCAGTTCGTTTATTGACCTGTATGCGCTTGATACGGATTTTCCCGGCTATGCGCATGCATTGAAATTGCCTGATGTGTACCAAAGGGTCGAACATCTGGAGCAGGCATTGCACACATTGGTGGTGCAGGAAGCACAGTGCCATCCTGAGCAATTTATCCCTTTTATTCAGCCCCATGAGTTTGAGGCATTGTTGTTTTCAGACGTGGATGCACTGTGTGCGGTTGATCCGGGGTGGGGGCAATTTGCACCTGAATTGCACCAAATACGTACTGCATGCGACACCCCGGAGCACGTCAACGATAGCCCGCAAACGGCACCCTCGAAGCGCTTGCTCAAAGTCCTGAAATCTCCTGGATACAAAAAGGTTCGCCATGGCCCACTGGCTGCAATCGCCATCACTTTGCCTGTCATCGAGCGTGAATGCTACCATTTCAAAAAATGGATGGATACCTTGCGCAAATCAGGTCATACAGCATAAAATCAAAGCCGTCCGATTTTCACACCAGCTTTCACTGAACCGGTAACGCTTCGGCACTGGTGGAAACCAGCGGCAGTTGAATGGTGAAACATGCGCCCACGCCCGGCATGGAAGTGAAACTCAGGTTGCCGCCATGTTTTTGTACGATGCCAAATGCAATCGACAAGCCAAGGCCGGTGCCTGTGCCGGTTGCCTTGGTGGTGTAAAACGGTTCCATGATGCGCGCCTGGGTTTGCTGGCTCATGCCAATGCCATTGTCTTCAAATACAATCACCAGCAAACCGTCTTGCAAAAACAGGCGCAGCCAGAGTTTGCCGTGCTCGCCTGGCAAATCGGGTCTGTTGCTCGCATGCTGAAACTTTTCTTCAATTGACTGGCAGGCGTTGACCAACAAATTCATGAAGACCTGATTCAACAGCGCAGGCCAACATTCAATGGCCGGGTCATCATCAAATTCGGTGATGAATTCGACCTTTTCCGACCAACTGGTGCGCACCAGATTCAGGGTCGAAGTTAAACATTCGGACATGCGTACCGCTTTCTTGTCCGCTTCATCCAGCCGGGTGAAGGCGCGTAAATCCTTGACGATGCCCTTGATGCGCCCGGTACCATTCAACATGGTGTTGACGTTGCCGGACAATTTGGCAAAGCGCCCGGCAAAGCCCTGGACGATTTCGGGGGCATCGTCCGCATCAATCAATTTGGCCACATATTGCTCAAATTCGGCAATATCAACGCGTTGATTCTGGGCCGCCACATGCACAAAATTGGTGGGGTTGTTAATCTCGTGCGCGACGCCGGCAGTCAGGCTACCCAGGCCTGCCATTTTGCCCTGCAATATCATTTGCTGTTGGGTCTCTAGGAGCTGGCGGTGGGCCTGGGCCAGATTGTCATGTGCCTGGGCCAGATTGGCATGGGCTTCGGCCAGCTTGCCATGGGCTTCGGCATTGGACAGGGCAATGGCGGTGTAGGCGCACAGGGTGCGTGAAATCATCTGTTCACGTGCGCCCCAGGTGTAAGCATTTTGCCGGGTGGACTGAATGGTCATCACCCCCAACACCTTGTCAGCCAATAACAAGGGGGCAAACAGTGCGCTGACGGTGGTCTGGGTACCGTGTATCCAATAGGGTGAAGGGCCAAGTTCGGGGTCATGATTGACCAATACTTCGCGCCGTTCACGGGCGCAACGCGCCACCACCAGCGTGGCGTCATCCAGCCGGATACTGCATGGAGGCAGCAATTCATCACCGTCAAGACAAAAGACACGGTGCAGGCTTTGGCCATCAGCTTGCATCAAATAGATGGCAAAGGTGGTGACATCAAACAAATGATATAAATGATGGTGCAGCGCATCGAACACATGCTGGGCGTCCAGATGGGCGGTAATTTCCTGGCCGATGGCCCCCAAATGCTCCAGTGTTTCACTGGTTTGCTGCAAAATTTCAGCCCGCTTGGCCTCGGACGCCAGTTCCCGCCGATGCGCATCTTCGGCCTGCGCCCGTTCGGTCTGGTGGCTCACCTGCATCGCATGGGCGCGATTGTGAGCCTCGCGGTGGCTACTGGTTTCGCGTACCTGGGAAGCCTGTTGCCCCAATTCCCAGGCTTGCTGGTAATGGCCCAGTTTGGCGTGCTCCTGCGCCAGACTCTCCAGCAAACTGCCCGGAATGGTCAGGTTTTCAACCCCTTGCGCCAGTTTGAGAGCCTGTTGCAGGTAATGCATGGCGGGCGTCGCTTCCACCATATGCGCCGGGCCAGGTAAATTGTAACGGGCGTGAATATCGGCCTTGACACGTAACAGTGTGATTTGATCGTCGGCATTGGCTGGCGCGCCAGACAGGGCCGCCTTTATCGCGGCAAGCGCGGCCTGGGGTTGATCCAGTCCAAGCCAGGCCTGGGCCTGGCCGCGCCGCGCCTTGCATACCAGTGCCACTTTATTGAGTGCGCTGGCGCGCTGTTCCAGCAATTGAAAGGTGGAGAGTGCCTGGTCATGGCGGCCTTGCGCCAACTCGACATCACCCAGACACAGCAATGTATTGGCATAGCTACCCGATTCGGGCAGTAACAGCGGGATTGCCTCTTGTAGTAAATCGTGGGCTGCATCCAGCCGCTGCAAGTGGCGCAGGGTCTCGGCGGTTTGGCGCAATGCAATCGCAATATTGATGGGCCAGTTTTTTTCGCGCGCCAGATCGAGGCTGCGCTGCATCCAATCGAGCGCAGTATGATAATCATTGAGATTATTAAATGCCTCGCCAATATTCGCCGCTGCCACCAGAGCGCGCCGGATTTGCCCGGTTGCCAGCGCCAGGCTATAGGTTTGGCTCAGGTGCTGGATATCATTCACATAGTCGCTGGTTTGGTGCGCAATGACCCAGTACATATCTTCCACCCAACAGTGCGCGGCAGGGTGTAATTCACCGGGATCGAGCCCGGCCTGCTCCCAAAATGCTTGCCAGCGTGCGCGCGCCGCACCAGGATCGCTGAACGCTTCAAGCCGGGCCAGATTGGCCTGTGCGATGATTTGGCGCACGCTGTCATGTCCGTTGCTGGCCGCTTCCATGGCATTGAGTGAGCGCGCCATGCTGCTTAAATCCCCTTGTTCCCAGGCAATCCAGGACAGTAGCCAATGGGCATCCGCACGCCCCAGTGCGTGCCCGAGTTCGGTAAAACCCTGCAATGCCGCCAGAGCCTGGGTCCTGGCATGGTCAAACTTATTGGACAACCATTGCATTTCGGCATCGATCAATTGTATGCGCATGCGCAGGGCTTGGGCGCTGTTGGTGGGCAAGTCAGCGTTGCCTGGCAGATCCAGGGCCTGCTGGCATAAACTACGTGCCCGCTCACTGTCGCGTTGGCGTAACTGCCATGCCAGCGCGACCATGAGCGGCAGGCGATTGCCGGGGTCGGCGGCACTCAATTCGGCTTCCTGACGTTCCACTTCTTCATTGATGGCAAAAAAAATCATGTGCTTACTCCTTGCTTGTTGCGAGGATGCCGATCCCGCTGGCTTCGGGTTGTTCCGATGGATTATTGCTCATATACAGTTGCATGCTCTGCCTTGAGCGTCAAGCCGACGGTGCCCCGGGGTTTTGCGCCAGGGGCAGGCTGAGGGTAAAACAACTGCCCACCCCAGGGCTGGAGCTAATGCTTAAATGGCCCGCATGCCGGGTCACAATGCCATAGGTAATGGATAGCCCCAAACCCGTGCCTTCGCCCACGGTTTTGGTGGTAAAAAACGGCTCCAGAATCCGGGTCTGTAATTCCATACTCATGCCGCAACCGTTGTCGGCAATTTCAATTTTTAATTGATTGGCGTCGTAATAAGTACGCATCGTGATCCGGCCTTTGTGCTCCGGGTCGGCATACTGCCCGGCCTCGCGTGCGCTGGCAATGGCCTGGCAGGCGTTGACCAGTAAATTCATGAAGACCTGGTTGAGCAAGGCGGGCCAGCATTCGATCTCGGGGTCGTCGATGAATTCAGTCACGAATTCCACCTGATCGAGCCAACTGGTGCGCACCAGATTCAGGGTGGAATTGATGCATTCCGAGATATGCACGGTGCGCTTTTCGGCTTGATCGAGGCGGGTAAAGGCACGCAAATCCTGGACGATGCCCTTGATCCGATTGGTGCCGTTTTGCATGGTGGCCACATTGTCGCGCAGCCGCGC
>CAMBDR010000079.1 GCA_945864765.1 Janthinobacterium lividum
CCGGCCAGCACCGGAATGGCCAATAAGCCGGTGCCGATGATGCCAACCGCAAACAGCAGGAAGGCATACTCGCCTGCGATGGGGCGTAGCGCGCTGGCGGCCTGGCTGGAGGTTTGGATGTCGGTAATGCCATGGGCATGCAGGGTGACGGCGGTGGTTAAAATGATGAAGTATGCAACCAGGTTGGAAAAGCCCATGCCGATGACGGTATCGAGCCTGATTCGTCTGAAATGGACTGCGCTCTGCCAGGGTGCGAGCCGCAAAGGCTGGGCGTTGGGGTCGGCGCGGGTGTCTTCGACTTCTTGCGAGGCATGCCAAAAAAACATATACGGGCTGATGGTGGTGCCAAACACGGCCACCACGGTGGTGACCCAGGCGGCATTCCAGGCCAGCTGCGGCGCAAACGTCTGGCGCAGCACTTGCGGCCACGGTGTATCGACAATAAAACCGGTAGCCACATAGGCAAACAATGCCAAGGTCAACCACTTGAGGACATTCACGTAGCGGTGGTAGGGCACAAATATCTGCAAGACAAGACTGCTTACGCCAAAGCCGATGGCATACCAATGAGACGATCCACCAATCAGCAGTTTGAGCGCCTCGGCCATGGCGGCAATGTCGGCGGCGATATTGATGGTATTAGCCACCAGCAGCATCAGCACAAGCGCATGCAAAATCGGCAGCGGGAAATGTTGCCGAATATTGGTCGCCAGACCATGCCCGCTGACGCGCCCGATCAAGGCACTCACCATTTGAATCGCCACCATGAAGGGGTAGGTCAGCAAGACGGTCCATAACATGTTCAAACCAAATTGCGCACCAGCCTGGGAATAGGTGGCAATCCCGCTGGGGTCATCATCGGCCGCACCGGTGATGAGGCCGGGGCCAAGCTTGCGCCACCAGTGGTTGGCGCGCCCGTGGCTGGGGTGGCAGGCAACATGTTGGGATCGGTCATGGTTGCTCCGGTGGGGCAGGGGACGAACGGCAGGGGGGACGATTCGTAAAGGCAAACTTACCTGAGTGGGTAAATGGTGTCTGTGCGTTGGCGCACTTTGCTCAATTCAAGAACTGGCATTACGGTCTTGAAAGCCACCATAAAAATTTATAAATTTCCATAAAATTCTATTCACAACTCATTCCGCTCCCTGTATAATAACCCAGTCGCGAGACATTAAACAGCGCGGGTTACTGGTGCAACCAACACCAGCAACCCGCTAACCACAAACAACGTAAATTCACAGGAGTTGATCATGGCTAAGCCGAATGATACACGGATTGCACCCGCATCCACCAATCCAAACCACCGCACCCACAGTACTACCCAGCTTCCCCCTTCAATAGTTGCATTACTTCAATCCCTGCTGGCCAGCCACGCCAGCGCGCCGCCTGCGCCCGTGCCGCCCAAGTCTCGCCGCCCTGCGCGCATCAAGCCCCGGCGGCGGGTGACGGTGCGCGCCAGCCCGGCCGTGCCCGCCGTCCCGCAGATACGCCTGTGTGGGCGCTGGCTGGAGGTGGCTGGGTTTGGCGTAGACACCCGCTTGCGCGTACATGTGGCGCATGAGATTGTGATTTTGATGCCGGAGGATGTGGAGCTGAATTTGCCAGCGGGAAATGAGCAACGCTAAACCAGGCAAAGCAAGCAAACCGCCCTGCGGGCAAGCACCTGCCTAACGGGCATTCCACCATGGGCGACTGTCGCAAAAGGTGAAATTGCCGTTTCGCTGTAATGCGACAGTTATGCGACAGTTGGCGAACCCAGGCTGTAAGGCATGCCGGAAAAATACCGGTTTGCCTTGATGCCAGTTGACCAATCTTATTTCACCGCTTCAATAATCCCAATGTCCCGCTTCAAAAGATCGTTCACCAAATCGGACAGTTGTAAGCCCTTTTTTGCAGCGATTGCAGTCAGCCAGGTTTGCACATCGGCATCCAAATATACTGGCAAATGCAGCGTGGCATTGGGTTGATAAAATTTCCCCCTGACGCCTTTGGAAAAATCTATTTCAGCGGGCATTTCGTCATCATCCTGTGATGGAGGTATGCTTGGACTCATGGTTTCACCTTAGCGCGGTTGATCCGCATAAATACGACGTTCTTGTTTCGTTGCTGTTCGTGAAGAAATAATACGAATACGAATTCTGTGGGAACTGGATGCCTGATACGTATGCGCCACCGCCAATAATATGCCATCGCTTGCATAACCCAGCGTGAACCAACGCTCATCATATTGGCTATGCTCTCCATCAAACACCGTTACTGCCAGCGCATCCAAAAACACGGAAGTCGCTTGTTCAAATGTCACACCATGCTTCTTGCGATTGGCATCGGCTTTTTTGCTATCCCACTCAAAATCGTAAGCTATATCTGGCATGATTATGATCCTCATGTTTCTGGCGGGACGCCAATTCCGAAAAGAAATATTTTGGCTCGAAAGCAAAGAATAGGCTAATTATACAAGTGAATATTCTGTCTGGTAGTTTCTGCTGGATTGCGTGGGTTTAAGTGGAAAAAGGGGGGGCGGGGAGATTAGCCTCCACCACCCGCAACGCCATAAAACCCATTCTTAATGAATATCGTTTACAATTCTCCATTATCATCATTGCAAAAGACATCATCATGAAAACATCCCGCTTCATCTCACGGCTCGCCTGCGCGCTCCTCACGACCGTCAGCGCCGCCCATGCCGCCGAAAACCCGGCCCCGGTTACGACCGTGGCCAGTGTTGACCTGCAACGCTATCTGGGCCTGTGGCACGAAGCCGCACGCCTGCCGATGTGGTTCCAGCGCAATTGCGTGGCCGACACCACGGCCCAATATGGCTTGCTGGAAGACGGCAAAAACAGCGGCAAAATCAGCGTCACCAATCGCTGCCGCACCAAAGACGGCAGCTTCGATCAAGCCCAGGGGAAAGCCAGCGTGGTGGAAAACAGCGGCAATGCGCGCCTGAAGGTGAGTTTTTTCTGGCCCTTTTCCGGCGATTACTGGGTCATCGGGCTGGACCCGGAATACCGCTGGGCCGTGGTGGGCGAACCCAAACGCAAATCGCTATGGATTTTGTCACGCACCAACCCCATGCCCGCCAGCGAACTGGCGGCAGCCAAACAAATTGCGCTGGCGCAGGGTTATGACTTGACGACACTGCTGGTGAATGATGCGGCCAATGTGGCCAAGGACAAGGCCCAATAAGCCACAATAAGCCACAATAAGCCACAATAAGCCGTCAGCCTGCCCCTCTTATTTCCGCGCCGGCGGGCTAAGCTGCTCCATCACTTGCTTGAAGCTGAAACGGTATTCCGTGCGCTCCGGATGCAAGGCTTTCGAGAAGCGCCGGAAATCAATTTTGGCAAAGTTTTCCGGCTTGAATTTTTCCAGATACACGGTGCTGGCCGTATTCGACAGCGCCGTCATTTCGGATTTGAAGCGGGTGCTTTCAGCAACGAAATCCTTGTTCTGAAAATAGTCGTACAACAACACCGCCACCCAGGCCGTTTCCATAAAATGGCCACCCAAGGTGGTCACCATGCGCTTGTGGCTCACTTCCTGCAAGGCGTCCGGCACCCAGTCGATGGAGCCCACCAGCATTTTCTCACCCGGCATGATATGGCGCTCCTGCATGCCATCCAGCACCCCCAGCGCCATCAAGTCATTCGCCGCCCATACCACCGTGGTTTTGGGGTAGCGCTCGGCCAGCCCGAGAAACACCGTTTTACCCTTGTCCCGCGCCCAGTGCGCCGATACGGTTTGCTGCAAAATCATGTCCGGCTTCTGCCTTGCCGCCAGCGCCAACCCGGCCGCACGCTCAATCGAGGCCCCATCCGAGGGCGTGCCGTTAATTGCAATAAAGCGTACCTTGCCATCGGTATCGGCCAGCCCCAGGCTTTGCGCTTGGCGCAGCAAGGTCATGGCCAAATCATAGCCGGCAGTGCGGTCATTGGGTAGCATTTGCCCAATCCAGTATTTAAAATGCTGACGCGGCCCACCGTATTGCGCAGTCTGGCCCGCCGTTAAACCGGCATTAAAAATAAAGGCGGGAATCTTGGCCTGCTCGGCCACTTTCAACATGTCCGGCCCGTTTTGCTTCAAGCTTTGAAACACCACCGCATCCGGCCGACCCGGCCCATTGGCCATGGCCTTGAAATCCTCCACCATTTTGAGGTGATCCCGATCCACATACACCACCTTCAGCCGCATGCCCAAATTGTCACAGGCGGCCTGCATGATCTCGGACGAAGTGCGCCACCAATGATTTTCCGGCGTGGCCGAGTTGTAGTACACAATCAGCGGGCGGATCGGGACGGTTTGCGCCAGCACCGGTAAGCCAGCGCCGATGGCAGCAAATATCAACAGCTTGAACCAAAAAATGACGCGCAATTGCATTGAAAAACGGACTTTCGCTACAGGGTTGTACAGAGAAAACATGGCTTTCGCCTCCGGAAAAATGGTTTGCCAAATTAGCTGCTTTGTTGTGATGAAGGAAGCACACAACAGGGTTTGGTACGATCTCATTTCAGTAGTGTATTGCATTAAAAGCAAATTGTATTGCTGTTGGCAATTTAACGCATAATTCCACGCTGTGCCCATTTATTGCCAATTTTCTGAAAATACTGTGGTAATCTCATCTGTCATGAAACCCAATATTCCCCGGCGACCAGTGCAAAAATCCGCAGCATGGCATGCTTGCCTGTGGCGTGATTTGTGCCGCATCTGCGCTATGGTTTTCCTGTACTTGCTCTGCGGCAGTAGCAGCGCCACGAATGCCCCACCCCCCTCGCCCTCGCACTCGAACCCGCCCTCGTCATCGCCATCGCCTGAGCTTTCCTTTGCAGAACTGCGTTTTGAAGATGTTAACGCCAGCGCTGCGATACCGGAAGGGGTGATTACCGCGCTGGCGCAAGATGCCCAGGGTTTTCTCTGGGTGGGCACGCAAAACGGGGTGTTGCGCTTCGATGGCTACCGTTTCCGCACCTTTGCGCATGATGATGCCAACCCAGCCTCGCTGCCGGGCAATTATGTGCTCTCGCTGTGTGCTGCCCGGGATGGCACACTGTGGGTCGGCACCATCAGCGACGGCTTGGCCCGGTTTGACCCAAAGCTGGCGCAATTTACTTCGTTTACCTCGCAATCCGATCAGCCGAATCAGCCGAATCAGCCAAATCAGCCGAATCAACAAAATCAGAAAAATAAGAAGAGTCAAGCCTCGGGTTTGTCCGGCAACCGCATTGCCGCCATGGTGGAAGATGCCAAGGGCGGTTTGTGGGTCGGCACCGACCATGGGCTGGATTATTTGCCCAAGGGTAGCCAGCAATTTACCCACTATCGCCACGACCCGGCCCGCCCCTCTAGTCTGGCCAATAATTTTATCCATTCCCTGCTGCTGGATCAGCGCGGGCGCTTATGGGTGGGTAGCAGCTATGGCTTGCAGCGGCTGGCCGAAAATGGGCGCGATTTTATCCGCGTGGCGGGCGATGAATTTGCCGGAAAAACCATCCAGGCGTTGTTTCAGGCCAGTGATGGCAAGCTTTGGGTGGGCAGCGCCCAACACGGCGCGGCGTGGGTGGCGGTGGATGAAAAAGTCCCGCCCCAACAATGGCGCGCGCACTGGCTGTCGCTGGCACCGGAGCAGGGTAAGCCTTTGAGCCATCAGGCCATCGCCAGCATTAGCCAGGCCCACAATGACCAAATCTGGTTGGCCACTTATGGCGGCGGCATCAATGTGGCCAGTGCCAAAACGGGCGAAGTGTTGCACCATTTGCGGCATGATCCGCAAGTGCCCGCTAGTCTGGCCAATGATGTGGTGGTGCCGATGTTGCAAGACCGTTCCGGCCTGTTGTGGATCGGCACCTGGGGCAATGGCCTGCAATACCATGACCAGCGCCAGGGCATGGTACGGCTGTTTCGCCATATACGCAATGTGCCTGGCAGCTTGAGCCAGCCCTTTGTGGGCAGCGTGCTGGAATTGGCGAATGGCCAGATTTTGCTGGGGCTGGAAAATGGCGGCATCGACATCCTCGACCGCCAGCAGGGCAGGGTGGGTGGCTATTATCCCGCGCCGGGCAATGGCTTGCCGGGTGGGGCGATTCGGGCATTGGCGCAAACCCCGGACGGCAGTATCTGGGCTGGCAGCCGTGAGGGCGGCTTGTTGCGCTTGTTGCCCGGTAGCCGGGTGTGGCAAGCGGCCAACGGTTTGCCGGGTAGAAAAGTGCGCAAGCTGATGGTGGCCAAGGATGGCAGTGTCTGGGCCGGCACCGATCATGGGGTGGCGGTGTGGCGCGGAATTAACGGGCGCGATGGCCGGCCCCAGTTGAGCGCTGTCGCGGATCAGCACGGCCAGCCCATGGCGTATATGGTGGAAGCGCTGGCAGAAGACCGCAAGGGGCGGATTTGGGCTGGTAGCCAAAACGGCTTGTGGGTGCTGGAGCCAGGTAGCAGCGGCTGGCGCGGCATTCATCACCAGGACGGGCGTGCGGACAGCCTGAGTGCCGACTATATCTCCAGCCTGCTGCTGGATAAGCATGGGCGTTTATGGGTGAGTACCGCCAAAGGCATCGAGCGGCTGTTGTCCGGCAGCGAAGAAAACCCCCGCTTTGAACATATCAACGGCTGGTTTGGCGCAAAAGGGGGCGAGTTGGGGGCCAATTTACTGGAAGACGGGCAAGGCCGGATCTGGACTGAAGTGGCGGTGATTGATCCGGCCCGGTACGAGCGCCATTTGCTGGGCAAAGTGGAGGGCATGGATATTGGCGCGGTCTGGATCGGTGCCTACGGCCAAACCCGCGACGGTATGATGCTGTTCGGCGGCCCGTTTGGCGTGGCCCTGATCGACCCGGCCCGGTTTACACCATGGCAGTATGCACCGCCGGTGGTGGTAACGGCCATCAAAATCAATGGACGTGATCAAAACAGTGAGATTTTGTCCGGCAGCGGCTCAGGTGGCGGCTCAGGCAGCGGCTCAGGCATTACCTTGCAAGCCGGGGCGAGTGGTTTTTCGGTCGAATTTGCCGCCCTGGATTATTCCGATCCGGCCAAGAACCGCTACCAATATCAATTGCAAGGCTATGACGGCGAGTGGATCAACACCGACAGCGAGCACCGCAGCGCCAGCTATGGCAATCTGTGGCCGGGCAGCTATACCTTGCAAGTGCGTGGCAGCAATCGGCTGGGGCAATGGAGCCCGCACCTGTTGCAGGTGCCCGTGAGAATTTTGCCCACTTTTTGGCAAACCGGCTGGTTTTTTGCTTTGATGCTCGCTTTGGCGGTCGCTCTGCTGTATGCTGCCATGCGCTGGCGCGAGAAACGCTTGCGCGCCAAGGCGCGCCACTTGCAGGGGCTAATTAACGAGCGCACCGCCGACGTGCTGCGGCTGGGCGACATCGGGCGCGAATTGGCCGCCACGCTGGACATGGAACAAGCCTTGAGCCGGGTGCATCAGCAAGTGATGGCGCGGCTGGATGCAGCGGTGTTTTTGATTGGCTTGGTCGAGATGGATGTGCTGTGCTTTGTGTATCACATTGAGCATCAACAGCGCCTGCCCAATACCCTGCTGGCGCTGGATACAGCCAATCGCCCGGCCACGATGTGCGTGCGCGAGCAGCGGGAATTGGTGCTGAACCGACGTACTGAATTGATTCAATTGCTGGGTGAAAACGTGATGCCGCTGATCGGCCAGCCGATGGAAACCATTGTCTATTTGCCGCTGTTGGCCGAAGGGAAAGTCATTGGTTGTTTGTCGCTACAAAGTCCGCGCCCGAACGCCTACGATGCGGGGCAACTTGAATTTTTGCGCATTCTGGCGCGCTACACCGCGATTGCGCTATCCAACTCGGCGGCGCATCAGGAGGTGACCGAGTCGCACCAGGAATTGAGCGCCGCGCTGGACTATCTGAAAGAAACCCAGGCCAAGCTGATCCAGGCCGAGCGGCAACAACTGTCGCTGGATTTGCATGATAATCTGTCGCAAACCATGACCGGGGTATTGTTGCAATTGGATACGGCGCGCGCGGTGTTACAGGCCGAGGTCGATACCCATAAAAGCCCGCTGCGCAGCCTGGCTTATCTGGATCAAGCCACGGCTCTTGCGCGTGACGGCATGACACAAACCCGCCAGTTATTGCGCAGCTTGCGCAATGCAAAAAACAAGCCGACCCGCATCAATCTGGTTGATGCCTTAAAGCGCGACTTGCCGCGCCTGACGGTGGGCACCCGGATTTCGCTGGTGGTGATTCAAACCGGCGAGGCCCAGGAATTGTCCGCCGAGCTGGAATTGGGCACCTTCAGAATCGCGCAGGAAGCGGTGACCAATGCGCTGCGCCACGCCCAGGCGCACAAGGTGGTGGTGACACTGGGGTTTTTGGCCGATGCGATTACGCTGTCGGTGGAAGACGATGGCAAGGGTTTTGACCCGGATTCGCCCGAGCACGTACCGGGCCTGGGTTTGCTGGGCATGCAACAACGGGCCAGCCAATTGGGCGGCAGCCTGATACAAGAATCGGCCCCCGGTCGCGGCAGCCGGGTGTATACCTCCTTGCCCTTGAATTATGAATCCGATGCCTGAGCAAACCGATCAATTATCCTGGATTATTTTTTTCTGGATAAATTTATCCAATTTAAGATAAAAACCAATAATTTCACGAATCATACCTGTTGTTGTGCTTTTGCTCAACTACGGGGTGGCCATGTTCCATCCTTCAGTTTCTTTTCAAACCAACTGTGCATGAGCGCATCATCCAGTACATATTCCCCTCGGGCTGATTTCCAAATCATTGACGGCGAAAGCGTGCGTAGCGCGTCGATGGCACTTTGCACCTGTGCTGGCGTAATGGGTTTTTTTGCTGCGATTTTTGCGCTATAAAACTGTAAGCTTTCCGCGTCATAAGGCCGAAATTTCCCGCCTTGTTCCAATAAGCGCCAGATGATGGCTTGCTCAAGTGGGCGCAGCCCGGCATATTGGGATGCCATGCGTGATTGTTCCTCGCGAATATGATTTTCTGCGGCTTCATAAACCCGTTTTTCAAATCCTGGCTGTGGATTATTCAAAGGGTTGAGTACTTCTCCCAGTGTTTTGGTGAAAAATTGTGGTCGGTTGCCAAATAAGGTGAAGGCCGCCATCAGCAAGGTTTCGTCGCTATCCTTCAGGAGGGGTAGATGACGCCCAATCATTTGCGCAACATGATGAATAAATTTCTCATCCAGTAAAGGCATGGTTTTGATTGACGAACCAAAGAAGGGTGCGCTGTTTGAATTGACCAGGCGCAATAACTTATCCCGGTCTGAACCCGACATAATCAACATCAATTTGGTATTGCCAGGCACATTCATTTGGTCGCGTGCCGATTTCAGGGCGGTCATGGCATCTTCGCCGGCACTACTGGTTAAGGCATGTTGCGCTTCGTCAATAATCAGGGCAAGCGGTTTGTTGATGCTTTGTTGCAGTGTGTTGAGCGCGGAAAACAGGGTAATGCCTTCAGATTTGCCAATTTTGGAGGTGTCGATTTTGAGTAACCCCGCGACACCAATCGACTCCAAGCCGGCGGCCTTGGCGGCTTTGGCGACCATGCCTAAATTCTTATTAATTTCTTGCCCGATTGCATCGGCAATTAAACTGGCGGGGTCTTTATTTTTGTCGCTCCATAAATCGACATAGATGACGGCAATTTGGTTCTGCAGGAGCAGCGGTTGCAGGTCGTTTTTTAGAAACGAGGATTTGCCTGTGCGGCGTGGTGCCGCCAGAAAGTACCCGTTTGCGGCATCGCCAAAAGGGTTTTTCCCCAGCAAATCATCAAGAATGGCTTGGGACAAGTTGGCGCGAGGAAAGTAGAAGTTCATACAATTATCCTGAATTATTTTTTCTGGGATAATTTTATCACGTTTTGGATAAAAGGCAATAATTGGCTGATTCATTCCCACATGTTAAGAAAAGCTACTGCATTTGCCATCAGGTTTGGCTGGAAAATCCGCCAAAACCAGGTAGCCAACTCGACTTGAGTTATTCATTACCCAGCCCACGGGTTGATTAAAGTCACACCCAACTCAATGAAATCCTTGGTGTTCCGCGTTGCCAAGGTAGTCGCCCCGCTTGGTGCACTTTTGCAAGTTGCCGCTATTTGTGCATCTGCCATGCTGATCGGCTTCCCGGCTTTTTCCCGTGTGGCCACCAGTTCCGCATAATGGCTGGCCGCCTTGCTGTCGAATGAAAGGATTAGGTTGGCAAAGTCTTCGGCAAACAGGGCGGAGGCCATTGTGCTTAACCCGGTTTTTCGCTTGCCCGCTG
>CAMBDR010000080.1 GCA_945864765.1 Janthinobacterium lividum
CCAACATTGAATTTTGTCAAATTTACACTAATTCGGCAGTCACAGGCGACAAAGTGTCAGGACTATTGCACGGTGATTTTGCAAACCTGTCGATACGCAAGCTGATGGATTACCTCAATCGCCTGGGTTACGACATCGAAATCAAGGTCACGCCAACAGCCAATGCACTTGGGCGTTTGGTGTTGGCGGTATAATCCGGGCTTTGTAAAATTAGCGCCAACTTGGTACACCCTCACCCGCCCTGCCCCACCTGCGGCGGCTCGGTATTGGGCACCCATTCCCACCACTCATGCTGCCCTTCCGCCGTAGTCTCTTGCGTGCGATACACGCACCAGGTCACCAAATAATCCGGGTTTTCCATATCCACGCCAGAGGGCGCATGGCGGTAGCGCCCCGGCGGGGCCTTAAACCACGCAGCCAAGTTCGGCGGCAGAATGAATTCCGGCCCGGAGCCAGCACTACCAGCGTCACCGCCTGCCGCGCCAGCCCCCACTGCCCCTGCCGCGCTCATCTCGCTGTGCTGCAGTTTCACCGAAATACCCAGCTCCTGATCCACCTTACTCACCACGCCGGCATATTGCCCTTGCTTGAGCAACTCACCATCCTTATCAAAATAAGACACCCCAATCACACAGGTTTTGCTCAGCAAATCAGTCAATTCCATACAATATCACCCGCCCTTATTTCGGATAATGGCGCAGCGGCGCAACGCCCACTTGCGGCATGTTGGCCAGACCAATATCACGGGCATGCTCTTCAAAGCCCTTGTTTTTCCAGAAGAATGCACCCGGCATGGTGGTCGATATCACCAACACATAAAACAAGGCGCGGCTAATTACGCTACTGGCCAGTAAAATCACACCCACGACGGCCCAGGCCACGAATGTTACCAAGCCAAACTCGCCACCGCTTGCCGCCATGCTGGCCAGCAAACCCGCCGCCAACGCCATATTAGCCGCCAACATGCCATTGCGCAGCAAAAAGGTTTTGCCAAAAGTGGTGTTTTGAATATAGTACGACACCCCGCCCTCATGCTCGGCGCGCCCCATGGCACGGGCATGCGCAATGTGGCCCACGCCTTCCAGCAGCAAACCCAGGCCAAGCACGCTGGCGCACAGCCACAACGCGCCGGAAACCGCTTCACCCATCACAGCCAGCGTGCTGATGATGACCACACCCGCCACCAAACCACCCAGCGACAGCATGCTGCCATAAAACGCGGTAGCCACTTGCCAATGGTTCCAGAATGGGCGCGCTTTAATCCGGTAGCAGCGGTTCATATAATACAAACCCACCAGGCTGGCCGCAATCGCCACATACCCCGCCGCGCTGGCCAAACCCGCCACCAGCGGTGGATTTATCGCCGCCAAATCCAGCCCCAACAAGCTTTGCGCCAAGCCCTGCACCACGCTATTGCCCGGCAGACTAAACAAAATATGCATGCCCATACCGGCCATAAATACCGCAATCCCCAAACCCTCGCGCGATACTGGCGAATGGCGCAAATTGTTAAAGCCGCGATAAAAACGATGCGGTTTGCCAAGATGCATGGTGGACATGAACAAGCCAAACGCCACCATCAAAAAGCACAGTAAGGCCAGCGGCGCATACAGGGCAGATTGGGCAAATTCGACAAAGCCCGGCAAATTGGCTTGCGCTGCCAAAAACGGCAAGGCAAACGCGCCCGCCGCCGCTTGCGCGCTGAGCGTGAACAACACCAGCGGGTTCTCGCGCGAGCTTAAGCGCGCCAGATTCCAGTGTTTCGCTTGACCATTTTTTTGATCGATGGCAGTACGATAGCGCCCATCTTCATTTTTGTGATATTTCACCGGCATCGAGTCGGTGCGCTTCATTTCATCCGGCAAACCCTTGATCTGCTGGAAGCGGATATTCGGCTGGGTGATTTCCGGCGAAGGAAAGCCGGGGATTTCTACCCGCGCCTGTTCCCGGTTATTCGGAATGTTTTCGATCACGCCAAAATCCAGCGCATTGCCCAAACAAGCGGAAACGCAAGCCGGTTTCAAGCCCACTTCCAGCCTGTCCACACACATATTGCATTTTGAAACCTGGCCCTTGACCGGATCAAGCTGGGGCGCATTGTACGGGCACACCCAGGTGCAGTAACCGCAACCGAAACAGGTTTCCGGGTCTTGCAGCACCGCGCCGTATTCCACATGTTTGGTGTAGGCGCGGGTTGGGCAACCTTTCAGGCAAACCGGGTCATCGCAATGGTTACAGGCCATGGAAATATTCATGCGCTTGTAATCCGGAAAGCTGCCGCCCTCGACATAGCCGACCGAGCGGAACGCGAGATGGGCCGGATTATTATTCTTTTCACTGCACGCCGCTTCACAGGCATGGCAGCCGATGCAGTTGTCAGCGGTGAAGAAAAAACCGTGCTGCTTGTTGCGATTGGGGTTGCTGCCTACGGCCGGATTTTCGTTGATGAACATCGAGCGCCCAACGGGCAGCTTATTTTCCGCCAGCGCCACCAGGTCAATACGCTTGCCGTAGCGGTTGGAATCCAACATTACTTTGTCGTTGAGGAAGGCGTAAGGCTGCTCTTCGGTGCGGATTTCCCAAATTGACTTGTCCGATGCGCTTTCTTGTTTGGCCTTGCTGCCGCAACCGCCGCCCGAGCCGCATTTGCCACAACTACCGCCTTCTTTGCCAGCAGGCTCAACTGCGGGCGCAGGAGCACCTTCGACTTCACGCCCTGCACCAAAATGACCCAAACTGCCAGCACCAGCCTTTACGGCTGCGGCGGCGGGGGATTCTTCATTTTCTTTAAGTAACATATTCGCTCCGGTCAAGGCTTTGTAGGGTGGGCACAGGTGCCCACCCTACGAAATTCAAAACGCACGTCGTTCAAGATTCAAACGCGCCGCTTCTTGCTGGTCAATCGGTTCAACCCGCACCGCATTTTGTTTAAACGCCGGTTGGCGCGAATGCGGGTCCAGCAAGCCCAGCGTCAGGCGATTCACACAATCATGAAAGTGAAACGGCACAAACAACATATCGCGCCCTACCCGGTGCGTCAGTTGCACCATCACCACCGCATCGCCACGCCGACTCACCAAACGCACATAGCTTTGATGTTTGACGCCCAATTCTTCCGCCGCATCCGGGTTCATTTCCATATACGGTGTGGGGCTAAATTTATTGCAAGTGCCAATCTTGCCGGTCCGGGTGCGGGTGTGAAAATGTTCCACCACGCGGCCGGAATTGAGCCAAAACGGGTATTCCGGGTCCGGGCATTCATTGTTGTTGACAAAACGTATCGGTATCAGGTTGGCGCGCCCGTTCGGGGTTTGAAATACGCCCTCGGTGTACAAACGCGGATTGCCCAAAAAGTCTTGCCGGATGGCCATATCAAATGCCTCGGCCTTACCGACCCGCGCTTCATCCAGCACGGCTTGCGCTTCGCTATACGGCCATTGAATGCCGCGCGCCGCTTCGATGCGGTCATAACTCATGCCGGAAATATCGAGCGTGCGGCCCTCCCCGACCGATAAGGCACGCATTTCATTAAACGCGCCTTCCGGGGTTTCAGGAAAGTGAATTTTATTGCGCTCTTCAAAACGCTTGGCCATTTGGTTGAAAATCCAAAAGTCCGGTTTGCTATTGGCATAAGTGGGCAAGGCGTTGCGCGTCAGATTAACCCGCCGCTCGGTATTGGTGTGGCAACCTTCTTTTTCCGCCCACACCGACGCTGGCAAATACACATGCGAATATTGATTGGTTTCCACGTCTGAATACACATCCTGCACCACCAAAAACTCCAGGTTTTCAAACGCTTTGCGAATGCGCGGTTGATTCGGCATCGAGGTCATCGGGTTGGTCGCCACCAACCATAAACCCTTGATTTCACCGGTTTCAATCGCCGGGAAAATATCGGTTTGCGCCATACCACGCTTGGGCGGGAAAAAGCTTTCATCAATGCCCCAAAATTCAGCGATCTGTTTGCGGTCTTTTTCCTTTTCCAATAAGCGATAACCGGGCAAACCCGAGCAAGACGACCATTCGCGCGTACCCATGGCATTGCACTGGCCGGTAATGGATAAACTGGTGCCGCCGGGCACGCCGATATTGCCAGTCACCAAATTCAGATTATTGATATCGACCACGCCGTCAGAACCGTGGGTGGATTGGTTGATGCCCATGGTCCAGATACTCATGGCGGCGGGTGCTTTGGCATACAGCCGCGCCACGGTGCGGATGCGGTCTTCATCAATGCCGCAAATATGCTGCGCCACTTTGGGGTCGTAGTCCGCCAACAGGGCGCGCAATTCGTCAATGCCGTTGGTATGCTGGGCGATGTAGTCCTTGTCTTCCAGACCTTCTTTAAAAATCACATGCATCATGGCGTTGATGAGCACGGTATCGGTGCCGGGGGTAATGGCCAGATGAATGTCGGCAAACTGGGCAAACATGGTGACGCGCGGATCGACTACAATCAGCGGGAATTTACGTTTTTCCAGCGCTTCCTTTAAACGCCAGTAAATCACCGGATGCTGTTCCGGCAAGTTGGAGCCAAACGCCATCAGGCAATGGGTGTGTTCAAAGTCGCCATAGCAGCCGGGTGGGCCGTCCGAGCCAAACGAGCGCTTATAACCCGACACCGCCGAGGCCATGCACAGCGTGGTATTGCCATCATAATTATTGGTGCCGATTTGGCCGCGCACCAATTTGCCCAGGGTGTAAAATTCTTCGGTCAACAACTGGCCAGTGGATACCACGGCAAACGAATCACGCCCATATTTGGCTTGAATTTCTTTGATTTTGGCGGCGGTTTTATCGAGCGCAGCGTCCCAAGTGGTTTCTTGAAATGGCAGATGGGCTTTTTCGCGCATCAGGGGTTGGGTGCCGCGTCCGGGGGAATTGAATAACTCGGTTTCCAGCAAACCTTTGATGCACAGTTTGCCCCGGTTCACATCCGCCCCGGCATGGCCGCGACTGGTGATGACTTTACCCTCCTCGTTCAAGCCAATCTCAATGGCGCAACCAGTGGAACAATAGTTACAGGTGGAATACTTCCATTGCGCGACCGTCTTGACCGGGATGGAAATGGGCTTGCGATTTTTTCGACCGAATAACATAATTCATCCTCTTTTACATCGAACAGCAATTCAACCCTGACCTCAAACCACCTCAGCCGCCAGCTCAGTTGCTGAATCAGTTGCCAAATCAGCGCCAGGTAAAAACGGCCCCAAAGCCAGGGTATCGAGTTCATGCGCATCCAGATAGACAGTGCCCGCTTCCACTTTCACGCAAAATTTTTGGGTACAACCTTCGTCGGGCGTTACCGCACAACCGGAGGGTAGTTCAATACTCCAGTTGTGCAGTGGGCAAGCCACCCGTTCACCAAACACAATCCCTTGCGAGAGTGGCCCGCCCTTGTGCGGGCAACGGTCGAGCAGGGCAAACACCTTGTCGGCGCTATTGCGAAAAATCGCGACGCTGGGCAAGGGCGCGCTGCCCGTGCCGCGCTTGACCACGCGTGCGCCCAATACCGGGATATCTTCGACGAAGCAAATTGGTTTCCATTCTTGAGTCATGACCGTCCTTTCAATTTCAAATTCAGTGGTAGTGGCGACTTATTCGCCAATTTAGTCGCCAATTTAGTCGCCAATTTAGCCAACAACTGCGGCTTCAGCAGAGGCCGCGCGTGAGGCGGGCACCGAGAGCATGGTAAATTGTCGCGTATCAACCTGGGCCGGTTCTGGCTGGTGCCAAGGATCGGGCAAATCTTTCAATGCATCCAGCAATTGCGCATACAAGGCTTTGCGGCCTGCGTGGTCTTCCAGAATCTGTTTTTTCACATGATCCAAGCCCACCCGCGCCAGGTAATGCACGGTACGCTCCAAATACCAGCCCTCTTGCCGATACAGTTCCAAAAATGCACCCGCATATTCTTTCACTTCCTCATGCGTTTTCAGCTTCACCAAAAAGTGTGCAATTTCGGTTTTAATGCCACCGTTGCCGCCGACATAAATCTCCCAACCGGAATCGACCCCGATCACGCCCACATCTTTAATGCCGGATTCGGCGCAATTACGCGGACAACCCGAGACCGCGATCTTGACCTTGTGCGGCGCATACATCAGGCATAATTCACGTTCCAACTGTTGCCCCATCAGGGTCGAATCCTGGGTGCCAAAGCGGCACCATTCGCTGCCCACGCAAGTTTTTACGGTGCGCAAGCCCTTGGCGTAGGCGAGGCCAGTCGGCATGCCCAAATCTTTCCACACGCCCGGTAAATCTTCTTTTTTCACGCCCAGCAAATCGATACGCTGGCCACCCGTAACCTTGACGCTGGGAATATCGTACTTTTCCACCACATCGGCAATGCGGCGCAATTCGCTGGCGCTGGTTTGGCCGGCAAACATACGCGGAATCACCGAATAGGTGCCATCTTTTTGGATGTTGGCATGCGAGCGTTCATTGATGTAGCGCGATTGCGGATCATCTTTGGATTGGTGCGGCCAGGTTGAAATCAAATAATAATTCAGCGCGGGGCGGCAACTGGAACAACCGTTCGGGGTTTTCCAGGCCAGCAGCGCCATAATCGTGCTGATGCTATACAGTTTTTCAGACCGAATCGCATTGCGCACTTCTTGATGCGTATGGTCGGTACAGGCGCACATTGGCTTGGCTTTGGTCGATACCGAATAATCGCCGCCAGCGGTGAACATCAAAATCTGTTCCACCAAACCAGTGCAAGAGCCGCACGAAGCCGAAGCCTTGGTATGCTTGCGCACGTCTTCCAGCGTAAATAGCCCTTTTTCTTTAATCGACTTGACGATGGTGCCTTTGCACACGCCGTTACAACCGCACACTTCGGCCGTATCCGGCATGCTGGCGGCCTTGGTAAAGCCTTCGTGCCCCACGTCGCCGGGGCGGCGCGTATTCGATTCGCCAAAGATCAGGTTTTCGCGAATTTCATTAATCGATTTGCCTTCGCGCAGCATTTGAAAATACCAGGTGCCGTCCACGGTATCGCCATACAGGCAGGCCCCGACCAATTTATCGTCTTTCAGCACCAGCCGCTTGTAAATGCCCCCTTTTGGATCAGACAAGACGATTTCTTCCGTGCCCTCGCCGCCCATAAATTCGCCCGCCGAGAATAAATCAATGCCAGTGACTTTCAATTTGGTCGAAGTAACCGAGCCTTGATAGCGGCCAATGCCATAATTGGCCAAATGGTTGGCGCACACCTTGGCCATTTCAAATAACGGTGCCACCAGGCCATACACGGTGCCGCGATGGTTGACGCATTCGCCCACCGAGTAGATGCGCGGGTCATAGGTTTGCATGGTATCGCTGACCACAATACCGCGATTGCAATACAGGCCGCAGGATTCGGCCAGCGCGGTATTGGGGCGAATCCCCACCGCCATCACCACCAATTGGGCCGGCACTTCCACGCCGTCGGTAAAACGCAAGGCTTTGACGTGGCCATGTTCATCGCCGACGATTTCTTTGGTATTTTTCTCCAACAAAAATTTCAGACCGCGTTCTTCCAGTGATTTTTGCAGCATTTTGCCGGCCACCGGATCAAGCTGACGCTCCATCAACCAACCCGGCAAATGCACCACGCTCACATTCATGCCGCGCAATTTCAAGCCGTTGGCCGCTTCCAGACCGAGCAAACCGCCACCAATCACCACCGCGTCGGTATATTTGGCGGCCGCTGCTATCATGGTATTGGTGTCGTAAATGTCGCGATACGCAATCACGCCCTGCAAATCTTTACCCGGCACCGGCAGCATAAACGGCAGCGAACCGGTTGCCAGCAGCAAGCGGTCGTATTCTGCGGTGGTGCCGTCTTCGGCCACCACGACGCGCTTGACGCGATCAATTTTGACGATTTTTTTACCCAGGTGCAGGGTGATCTCATTTTCGGCATACCAATCAACATCGTTCAACATGATGTCTTGAATGGTTTGCTCACCCGCCAGCACGGGGGACAATAAAATGCGATTGTAATTAGCATACGGCTCAGCACCAAATACGGTAATTTCATACAGATCCGGGGCTATTTTACGCAACTCTTCCAAGGTACGCACGCCTGCCATGCCATTGCCAACCATCACCAATTTCATTTTCTTCATTGCCGTCGCCTTTCAAATGTGGTGATAGCGTATAAGCAAAATGGATGCCAGATTAAAATGGGGGCACAACCGGGACGCAAGTGTGGTGCATCGTGCGCCAAATTATGGCAGCGCACTTACTTGGTGCAAATTCTGAGTTTTATTGGTGCAAAGAAACAAATCTCACTTTCTTGGTGCGCGAGCGGCCCGGCGGTCAATATTAGCCCGTTCAGGTAGCGGGCAAGCGGCCAAATTGCCGTTCCACCCCCTGGCCGTTCATTGGGTGGTGTTGCCAACTTACGACATGCTGCCATTTTTATGGTATCAGCAAGACCACGAAGCAAAGCAGAAATAATGCATGACATAAGGAATTTTTTCAGTGCTGGCGTGAGAATGGGTCACTGTAATGAAGCGCGTGTATTGCCCATTTTCCCCAATTAAGCTGAACTTGATAACGGCTTGACCGCCTGGATTTTCATCCGATTTTGAGCGAGGTGTAACATGACTGGTACAACGATGCGTTTTTGGCCCTACCTGGCGGTGTGCCTGACTTCGTGCCTGGCTTGGTGTCTGGTGAGCGGCCCGGCATTGGGTGCAGGCGTGAAAATCACCTGGCCGTCGGAAGGCAAAGCACTCGATCCCCGTTTCAACGATTTACTCGAAATTTTACGCACGGCGCTCGACGAAACGGTGGCCGATTTTGGCCCCTATGAATTGACAGCGTCGCCAACGCCGATGAACGAAGCACGTTACCTGGCCGAGATTCGTGATGCAAAAACGGTGAATATTGTCTGGAGTTCGACTTCGATGGAAAAAGAACGGGATCTATTACCCTTGCGCATTCCTTTACGCAAAGGTTTGCTCGGTTATCGGGTGGCATTCACCGCCAAGGGCAATCAGGCCAAGATCGATAAGGTAAAAACACTGACCGATTTAAAGACCCTGACCATAGGCCAGGGCATCGGTTGGGGCGATGTGGCGCTGTATACCGCCAATGGCATTAAGGTGCAGACGGCCAACTATGAATTGCTGTTTAAAATGACCAATTCCGGGCGTTTTGATATTTTCCCCCGTGGCATTGGTGAAATAGGCCCTGAATTGGCCGCCAATTCGGCTGACAATCCTGATTTGGTGGTCGAGAAAAATCTGTTGATTTACTACCCCTGGCCGTATTACTTCTTCTTCAACAAAGCCGATACCGCGCTACACAACCGCATCGGCAGGGGGATTCGTAAAATGATGGAAAATGGCAAGTTTGACGCGATTTTTAACAAGTACAATGCCAAGGCGATTCAAGATGCGAATCTGAAGAATCGGCGACTCATCCGGATCGAAAACCCCAACCTGCCCAAAGATACGCCCTTGAATGATGCCAAATTGTGGTTTGATCCGCTGAAATTCTAAAAGCAAAGCTGGCAGCACGACGCTTTTTCTGCACTGGAATGGCGAGTTATACTAACTTCTGAAATGGATTAGTATAACTCGCACCAAATCAGGTTATACTGGGATTTTTCCTATCCAGATATAACCATGCCTGCTTACACTGACTTGAGCTTGAGCGCACAAACCGCTTATGCGCAGTTGTTTGATGCCACGCTGGCAGCCGAGCATATGCGCAGCATCGCCGACCTGAATGGCTCGTTTGCATCAAAAATCGTCAAGGGCCACACCTATTGGTATTTTCAGTTTACTGAACCTTCCGGGAAATTACGCCAAATTTATGTCGGCCCGGCCAACGAGGCGACCAATGCCTTGATCGAACGTAAGGCAATTAGCCCGCCGACCAACCCCATTGTCGCTTTGGCTCGCTCTGCGCTTGCGTTGGGCTGCGCCAGTGTTCTACCGCGTCATTTCCGCGTCATTCGCCGACTGGCAGAGTACGGCTTTTTTGGTGCTGGCGGTGTACTGGTTGGCACCCATGCGTTTCTCGCCTTCGGCAATATGCTTGGGGTCGCTTGGGGCGACTCGTCGCGCACACAGGACATTGATTTCGCGCATGCTGGCAAAAATATTTCGCTCGCACTGCCGAGCAATATTGAAGTGCAAACTGATGCGGCAATCAAATCACTTGAAATGGGTTTTTTACCCGTAGCCAGCCTCT
Organism: Janthinobacterium lividum; assembly: GCA_945864765.1. Lineage (GTDB taxonomy): Bacteria > Pseudomonadota > Gammaproteobacteria > Burkholderiales > Burkholderiaceae_D > CAMBDR01. The sequence goes on from CAMBDR010000080.1 coordinate 10,195, forward strand.
CGTCCAAACTCGGCGCATCTTATTTGAACCCAAGGGAGCCAGACTTCCGGCTGGATTTTTTGAC
>CAMBDR010000081.1 GCA_945864765.1 Janthinobacterium lividum
CCGAGGGCGAGAGGCTACAGCGATTCGTTGCTGGCGTTGCGCCATAATTCAGTCAGACTTTAGCGCCATACGCCGTTTATGAAAAACCAGGCCGCCGCCTCAACTGCTCTGCCGTGGCACTTGCGGCGCGCTGGCCAGCCAGCGCGAGCGCAGCAAACCCAAAGCCACTGCCGCATGCACCGCAGCAACCACGATGGACAGCATTGGATGGCCCGGCAATGGCAGTACCAGCATCATGCCACCCAGCGAGCCGAGCAACCAGGGCAACAGCCCATACAGCACCAGCATCAGCACCAAAAAGGCGGGCACGGGCCGTCGGCCTGTGCTGGAAAAGGCAAAGTACAAAGCCAGCGCACAGTCGCGCAGCACGAACAACACCACGGCCAAGGGTTGCCAGGTCAGCGGCATCACCGCGTTCGCGCCGGGTTGCCAATCCCACGACAGCATAGTCCAGGCTGCAAACACCAAGCCCAATAGCAGCGTGCTTGGCCAGCGCGGCAACTGCTGCAATGCCGCCACCCATTGACTATCCGCCAGACGCGCCACAATGCGCTGCCACAGCGGGCGCGGCTGCGGTTCGCTGAGCAGCGCAAAATAGGTGAGCACAATACAAGTGGCCAGACCAACCACACCCAACAATTGAAGATGATGGGATGGCGCAAAACCGGCAAAATAGCCCGATAACACCAAAGCCAAAGCAGGCCAGCCCCAAGGCATTTGCCGTACCGCCAACACCTCGGCCATGGTGCGCCAAGCGGCCACCAGTGCGCACAGGGCAAACAGCGCCAATGACGCCACCACGAAATGCAGGCTGTTGAATTGCCACTGCCACCATAACACCTGCGCATTGCTCAGCGCGCGAATCAGGATGAACAGCAATAGCAAAAACATGAGCATCGGCCAGCCGCCCGCCCGACGCGCCGTGCTCCCGCCCGCTTTCACCAGTTGCAAGTTCACCGCGATCAGCAGCGCTTGTAAAAATACCCCCGCCAAAATCGCACCGAGGGTGGCCACCGGAGCCAGGGGGCGTAGTTCGCCCAACAGGGCGCAGGGCAGCGCCACCAGCAAACACAGTGCGCCGCCGTACCAGCCATAGGCACTGGCACCGGCCAACTTACCCCAAGTCATGGCCCAAGGCCGCATCGCACTCATGCGTTGTTGATCCCAGGTGCGGTCGGTCACTTCATCAATCACGCTGGCACCGGCGGCCATGGTGCCCATGCCCCACACCAGACCACAAAAAAGTATCGCCCCTATCACCGCAAAGGCATTGTGCCAGACTGCGGGTGAGGACAAGGCGACCGCCGTAAAACAGGCCAGCAGCAAGAGCGGCAGAATGATCAGGCGGGTGGGAGAAAACTGGAGCCACAGTTGGCGGCGAAATTCCGGATTCATGGTAATTCCTTACGGATTGCAGCGGCGCTGCGTTCGGCTTCAAGGGATTTTAAATAGGATTGCTGGAGGTTCTCGGTGACGGGCATCAACACGGTGAGTGGATGACCCGCCGCAACGCATGCCGCCACCAGCGCCGCCTGCGCCTTTGCATCACCACTAAAGCCGATTTCGATGGTATTGCGCTCCACCCGCGTCAGGCGCACGCCAGCTTGGTTGGTCAACCATTGCCCCACGGCTTCGGCGGGTGCGGCAAACTCCAGGTGCAGGCTGCGCTCCGGCATGGGGCCGCTTTTGCCAGCATCGCCAGCAGCATCGCTCATACCATGGCCGCCGCCGTGGTTCACTGCTTGGTTCAATGCGCGGTGCACCAACACCCGGCCATTGTTGAGCGCCAGCATGTGGGTGGAATAGGCATCCAGTTCAGCCAAAATATGGCTCGATACCAGCAAACTCATACCCTGTGCCTGTAGCGTCTTGAAAACATCGGCCAACGCGCCGCGTGCTTCGGGATCCAGCCCACTGGCGGGTTCATCGAGCAGCAAAACCTGGGGCGAATGAATAATGGCTTGCCCAATGGCCAGGCGCTGGCGTTGGCCGCGCGACAGGGTTTTAGCCAGGTGTTGCAATTTATCCTGCAAACCCATACGCTGCGCCGTCATGCGCACCGCCTCCGGTACAGCTGCCGTGGCCAGCCCTTGTGAGCATGCCGCGTATTCCAGCCCCTGCGCCACGGTGAGGTCGCTGTACAGGCCAAAATTATCGGACAAATAGCCGATCAGGCGGTGTACCTCACGCGGTGACTCGTAGACATCCAGCCCCGCCACCCGAATCATGCCCGACAACGGCACCTCCAACGCGGCGATACAGCGCAACAGCGTGGTTTTGCCCGCGCCATTGGGGCCAACCAGGGCCGTAACGGTGCCTTGCTCGATAGACAGGCTGATATTTTCCAGGGCGCGAAAGCCGGGATAATCAAAGGTGAGGTCGCTGACCTCGATAATAAAAGTACTCAAACAATCTCCTAGGCTTTGCCAGATTCATTCAGCCGATTGTAATGGCTTGGGCGAACGGAAAGAGGCGGCAATGCATAAGTGCAGCGAAATAACGGAGACCAAAATCGAAAAAAGCGCGATACCTGGGATTTTTGTTGTTTTTTGTTGTTTTTTGTTGTTTTTTGCCACAACGATACCATGTATAATCAACGAAGCCCGGCATCATTTTGATTTTTCTTGAATGGCAGCGCTCCAATGCAAATGACACAAAAAAACATACTGTTCGCCGCCTTGGCCGCACTCGCCAGCAATGTCGGCGCGCAGGCGATCAATGTCGGCATGTTAAGCGAATCGAGCGTCTTGCTCATTGATCAAAGTACGCCCAAATTCCCCGGCACCACCTTTGAGGCAGGCACCATCATCAATACCCCATTGCAAAGACTGTGCGCGACGATTCAGGATTATGCGGATTACCCCAGCTACGTACCCAATACGTCCGTAGCCAAGCCAACGCCGCAGGCCGACGGCACCACACTGGTTGACATGACCCTTCAATTTCCCTTTGGCATCATCAAAAAATATCGACTACATATGCGACCCCAAGTGAGCCGGGATGCCTGCCGCCTCAGTTGGAAGATGGTGGCATGGGAAGGACTGAAACCAAGTGAAACCTTTGCCGATACCTCCGGCTTTGTTACGCTGGCACCGTGGGCTTTTGATCCTAACAAAACGACCGTCATCTACCATGTGCATACCGACCCCGGCCCGGTGCCGTTTGGCTTCGGATGGTTGGTGGATAACTGGAGCCGGGACAGCACGTCCAAGATGGTGGACGCTTTGCGCCGTAAATTTTAATCAATTCAATACACACTTCAAAACATATCATGGCCAATGATCCCTCCACAGAAAAGAAACTTGCTGCCCAATGCACGATTGAACGTGTCTTCACCGATCTGGGCGCGGCACTCCAGCACGCGAAAACCGAGACGCTGGCCCGTGGCGGCACTTGGGAAGGCGACCTGAAAAGCGGATCTTATAAGATGCGCACCCCGCTCGGGCCCATTGAAGGCAGTTATACGGTATTGCGAAAAACCGTCCGCTTCACCATCCAACACAAGCCAATGCTGGTGCCATGCTCGCTCATCGCCCGCATCATCGACCAGTTCATTGCAACATGATGCATGTCCGCTTGCATGTCCACAATTTAATGGTTTATCCACAATTTAATGGCAGCGAAACAGGCCGTCAATATCCCGAATCACCCATAGAAAACATCCGCCATTATCGACGGCATGATTGAATTACTTCTGCGCGTAAATGGCTTGGCTCAAGCCGCTGAATAGTATTCGGTTTGTTCGCGCGAATTCCATAGGAAGTTCTGCCGATGCTGAAAAACCTGCTAGAATACTTTTTCGAGCCTTCAAAACACAGATGCGGCCTGTCGAAACACTACCAATATCACAACAGTCAATATCAATTTGGCCCGATTGAGTACCGCATACCAAAATTCGGCAGTAAAAAGTAGGGGCGCACCGTTGTATTCTCGTGTTGGTTAGCCTGAATCAGAACTAAATTAGCCAACAAAACAGCGCTTTTCGCAAACATTAACCTGAGGTGAAGTGTGGAAAATTCAGCAAAAAATATTACCAGCCTACCGACGCTCGTCCACATTCTCAAAGAGAGAGCGCGACTAACGCCAAGCCAAGTCGCGTACATTTTTTTGAAGGACGGCGAGAATGAGGAAGTACCGATAACCTATGGTGAACTGGATCAGGCGGCAAAACGTCTGGCAGCCAAAATACAGGACAGAAATGCGCATGCTTTCAATAGCCGCGTACTCTTGATCTACCCCCAGGGGCTGGAATTTTTAATCGCATTTTTCGGTTGTTTATATGTGGGTGCCACGGCCGTATTGGTGTTCCCGCCAAGCAGCAAAAAAATGGCCAAGCGACTCAACGGCATTGTTGAGGATTGCGATGTTTCGCTGATTTTATCGACCACTGGCGTGATCGAAAAAACCATGCGCATGGAAAGCGCGCCTGATCTGGAGACTGGCACCCATGACAAGGCTGGCATTTCCCGCATGGAATGGATTAATACCGACGAACTTGAGGTCGGCATCGAAAGCCGTTTTATTGAGCAAAATATTACCCCCGATCACATCGCCTTTCTACAATACACATCCGGCTCGACTGGCACGCCAAAAGGCGTCATGATCACCCATCACAACTTGATGGCCAACGAAAAAGCCATCAATTCGATTTATCACCATACCGATAAAACCATTGTCGTGGGCTGGTTGCCGTTGATTCATGATATGGGCTTGATCGGTAATGTATTGCAGCCATTGTATAAGGGCGTGCCGCTTATTTTCATGTCCCCTTTGCATTTCATGCAAAAGCCGGTTCGCTGGCTACGCGCAATCAGCAAATATCGCGCCACATCCAGCGGTGCGCCTAATTTTGCCTATGATCTTTGCGTCAACAAGATCAGCGACGAAGATGCCGAAGGCTTGGATCTCTCCAGTTGGCAAACCGCTTTTAACGGGGCCGAACCGGTGCGCAAAGAAACGGTCGAACGATTCAACCGCAAATTTGCCCATTACAAACTCAACCCAGGCTCGCATATGGCGGTGTATGGCCTGGCGGAAGCAACCCTGATCGTGACTGGCACACGCCAAGGCCATCCGTTGCACGCCGACGAGGCCACCGGCTATATGCCATCTGGTATTGCAGAACCGTGCGACACCATCGCCGTGGTGAATGTCGAGACCTGCGAAGAGGTGGCCGAAGGCGTCGAAGGCGAAATCTGGATCAATGGCCCCTGCGTCGCCAAAGGTTACTGGAATCGCCCTGACGAAACCAGAGAAACCTTTCAAGCCAAAATCGAAAATGACGGACTGGAATACATGCGCTCCGGCGATACTGGCTATTTCAAGGATGGGCAAATATTCATCACCGGACGGATCAAGGATGTGATCATCATCCAAGGCAAGAATTTCCACGCCGAAGATATCGAGTGGAGCGCCAATGATGTCAAGGGTCTGCGCGCCGGTTGTATCGCTGCATTTTCAATCGAAGAAGAAAACCTGGAAAAGCTGGTCGTCGTTGCTGGCACCACCTCGACTGCAGATGAAGAATTACCCAACATCGTGACCCAGATTCGGGCAGCCATCTACACCGATCATCAATTGCATGTGGATCGGGTGGTACTTATCAAGCCCAAAGACCTGCCGGTAACCACCAGCGGCAAGGTGCAGCGCCGACTTTCCCGGCAAATGTATCTCAAGCATAAATTTACCGTTTTACTGGATCAATCCTTGCATCATGGCGCAAGCGGGGGCGAGGCAGCGAAAGCTGATTCCCTTAAATTCGTTGCCGCCAGTACGCCGGCAGAGTTGGAGTTGGTCGCCATCTGGGCCGAGATTTTAAATACCCCGGCGCACCGCATCGGCCTCAACAACAACTTCTTTGAACTGGGCGGCTCCTCGCTAACCATGCTGGAACTGTCCACCCGCTTGAACGTCTCAATGGAGCTCTTGTTCCGCTATCCAACCATCAGCGGTTACCTATACCGCTCGTCTGAGTATGAGTTCCCGAACGTAGCCGACGATATTTACCTGCCGCCGATGCACATCAATCCGCTGCTGGAAGGCCCCACTGGCATAGGCCTCATTACTGGCGGCACTGGCTTCTTCGGTTTGCATTTCCTGAAAGCGATGATGAAGCGCACCGAGGATACCTTTGTTTTGCTGGTGCGCGGAAAAACACAGGAGGCCATCGAGAAAAAATTCGATGCAGCGCTTGCCTATTTCCACATGGAGGCAGACATCGACCGCTCACGCGTGGTGCTGATCCAAGGTGATTTGAGCAAGAAAAACGTCGGCATTCCCTATAGTAAATACGCATGGGTCACCGACAATGTTGATCGGATTTTCCATATCGGCTCGCATGTCAACAACTGGCTGCCGTATGAAGGCATCCGCGAAATCAACGTGGACGGCACCCGTAGCCTGTTACAGTTGGCGCGCACTGGCCGCAAAAAAGAACTGCACTACACCAGCACCAGTACTTTCACGCCCAAGAAAGAGGATACTGCGGTATTCCTGGAAGGCGATGCCATCGATCCGGGCGAAATCAATCGCTATTTCGGCTACGACATCAGCAAGTACGCCAGTGAAGAAATGTGCAAAATGGCACGCAAAGACGGCATCATCTGTAATGTGTATCGTCTGGTCTGGGTCGGTGGCCATCTTAAAACAGGCCTCACCAAGGTCAACGATGGCTTGAATATCATGTTGCGCATTTTATTGACATTGGGATCTTTCCCGCAGGGCAATTATTTGCATGACATTGTGCCAGTTGACTTGATGGCCGACTCGATGGCATCGGTGATCGGCAAGGCAGAGAACACCAATTACAACATCACCAGCCAGTCCAAAGAATCGATCGACATGAAGCGCATCGTCATCATGTTGCGCAGTATGGGCTATCGGCTCGAAGAGGTCAGCCGTGGCGAGTTCGTGAACCGCCTCAGAAATTACCCCATGGAGAAGTGGGACGAGCATTGCAAATCCTATCGCCAACTGATTATCCGTTTATTTGAGGACCCGACCGCAAAAACTGAATCGTTCTACGACAGCACCAACTTTAGAGCCCACATGGACAAAGAAGTGCTGGCAGTCATGGAAACGAAATTCATTGACACATGGTTCGAGAAAACCATCAATTTCCTGGTTAGAAGCAATGCACTGCCCACGCCTGATGGCCAGTCTTACGATAACGACCTCCAAAAAATTGCTGAGTGGAATCAAACCCAAGTGCAGTACCCCTCACATGCCTGTTTGCATCAACTTTTTGAAGAGCAGGCGCAAAGAACGCCCAATGCCGTTGCGATTGTCTACCAAGGACAAGCAACGTCATACCGTGAATTGAATCGCAGGGCGAATCTGGTGGCGCGTAATTTGATCGGCCATGGCGTCAAGCCAAGGCAGTTCGTTGGCTTATCGGTGAATCGATCGATGGACTTGATTGCGTCGATTTTGGGTATCTTCAAGGCCGGTTGTGCCTATGTGCCGCTAGATCCGACCTATCCGGTAAGCAGCCTGGACTTTATGATTGACGATTGCGGCACCCAGCATATTCTGGTTGACAGCTACTCGAAAAATCAATTGGCACATCATCAGAACAAATTATTAGTGGTGGACGCGCCCGAATTCATGTTCGCGGCAGACCCTGCCCACGACAGTGCGCTCATCCCACCGGTCGAAGTGAGTCCAACCGATTTGGCCTATGTGATTTACACCTCCGGCACCACCGGAAAACCAAAAGGTGTGTTGGTGGAGCACCGCAGTGTGGTGAACCATAATTTCAGCATAATGTATTCATTTGCGATGAAGCCGTCAGATGTGATGCTGCAATTTTCCACGGTCAACTTCGACTCTTTCATTGAAGAAGTTTTCCCGACGCTATTTTCCGGCGCAATACTTCTGATGACGGACAAAGACAATTTGACCGATATCGAACGCCTGAAAACGCTCATTGTGGGCAATTCTGTCAGCGTACTCAAATTTTCGACTGCCTTCTGGCACACGATCCACGACCTTGATGTGACCAAGCTTGGGGTTCGCATGGTTGCCATCGGTGGCGAAGCGGCCGATTTGAACCGCTACAACACCTGGCGTCAGATCAATCCCGATATTCCATTGATCAATACCTACGGCCCGACCGAAACCACTGTCACGGCCACGCTGGCGGTGTTGCATGGCCCACTCACCGAAATGACCATCGGCAAGCCGATTGCCAACACCCAGGTGCATGTGCTGGATGCACAATTGAACCAGGTTCCGCTTGGCTTTGTCGGCGAATTGTATATAGCTGGTGCAGGCGTCACGAGAGGCTATTTGAACCGGCCCGACAATAATGCCGCAGCATTTTTAGACAGTCCTTTCATCCAAGGTGAAAAAATCTACAAATCCGGCGATCTGGTTCGTTTCCGGCCAGACGGCAATATTGATTACTTGGGCCGCACCGACAATCAAGTGAAAGTACGCGGTTATCGGATTGAATTGGGCGCAATCGAAAGCGTGTTGGGCGCGCATACCGCCATCGAGAGCGTGGCGGTGGTGGTGAAAGAAGTCGATACCCGGAAAAAAATCATCGCCTATTTCACAACCAATCAGCCCGATTTGAAGGCATCTGATTTGCGCACGTATCTTGAAGATATTTTACCGAGCTACATGATTCCGAATCTGATGCTGCAATTGCCTGCGATTCCCTTAAATCCGAACGGAAAAGTCGATCGGAAGATGCTGGAAGACATGGAAATCAGTGCCAGCGGCAATTCGGACTTTGCGACGCCTTCGACGCCATCGGAAGTAAAAATGGCGAAAATATGGGAGGAATTGCTTAACGTCACTGGCATCGGCTTAAACGACGATTTCATGGAATTGGGCGGTCACTCGTTATTGGTGATGTCACTGGTCAGCACGGTCAATACGCAATTTAGCGCCAACCTGTCGATCCATTCGATCTATGAATTCCCGACCGTTGGCAAGCTGTTGGCGTCCATCGAAAGAGAACAAGGCTGCACCGTCACGCCGAACCTGATTCGCTTCCCGGAACTGGGCGGCAAGAAGCAGGCTACGACAAAATCACAGCCATTATTCATGGTGCATGGTTTGGGCGGACATCTGGCGTCCTTCTATCCACTGGTAAAAAACCTCAAGAAAGAACTCCTCGAAAAACACAATCTGGATATCACGATGTATGGATTGGAGGCCAATGGATTTATTGAGGGGCAACATTGTTTCGCCAATCTCAGCGACATGGTTGGCGAGTACACGCAACGCATTCTGGAAACGCAAGCCAGCGGCCCGTATCTGATTGGTGGCTGGTCGTATGGTGTGGCAATTGCCTTCCATATCGCACAAGAGTTGATACGCCAGGGGCATGAAGTGGGCCTGTTCATCTCAATTGATGCCGAAGCGCCGCATGTGCCGAAGGATTTTGACGTGTTCATTAACGAAAATAATGTTCAAAATCTGGATGATCTATACCAGGATCAAACGCTGGAGGTATTGCTGGGTCGGTTTGGCCAACGCTTTGGCTTCTTCGCCAATCCAAACGAGGTGGCCAAGAACCAGTTCTATCGCTTCCTTGGGTATTCGAGCCAAGACACGGAAGCGCAAAAAGAGCGGTTCAGCAAGGTTGCCATTTCCAACCTGTTCAATGCACGCGGGTTTGATCCGAAACGCATCAACCCAATGAACACCGTGCTGGTGCGCGCCTCAAGCAGCGTCTTTGACAACTACATGAACGATTGGTACGCCTTAATCGATAGCAAGATGCTATCCTGCTTAACCTTGAACGGCGATCACTGGTCGATCATGCAAGATCCGGAATTGGCGGTGCAATTGGCGCGGTGCTTATCCCATTCGGCGCAAGCGGTCGTGATTTGACGGTAAAGGCGTTGTATAATGCGCTAATCGTGCCCTAATCGGGGTGGGCAAAGCAATGCGCCCACCCATCTTTGTATATTGATGTAGTCTTGACAGATTGAAGTGGAGATTCACGTGACCGTTTATCCAGATATTATTGCTATCGGCATTCCAATCATGATTGCCTGCGTGGTTATCGAATTTATTTTTGTGTTTCGAAACAAGATCAATAATTTCCGCATAAACGCTTCATTGAGCAACATTAGTTGCGGAATCTTCGAACAAGTAACGGGCTTTATTTCAAAAGGACTGTTTCTTGGTGTTTATTTACTTGTCTATAATAATTGGCGACTATTCTCACTCGAAGACACTTTCTGGGTATGGGTTGCGCTCATT